>JAABTZ010000007.1 GCA_011389605.1 Desulfobacteraceae bacterium | reverse complement strand
GATTTAATTGTGCTCAGCCCCGGTGTCCCGCATACCATTGAACCGGTGGAGCGTGCCCGAAAAGCCGGTATTCCCGTGACCGGTGAAATTGAACTTGCATCCCGGTTTATTAAAACGCCCGTGGTGGCAGTGACCGGCACCAACGGCAAATCCACTGTCACCCGGCTGATTGGAGAAATGCTTGAAGCAAGCGGCTTAAAGACATTTGTGGGAGGAAATCTGGGCATACCCCTGATATCATATGCAGACGGCGGCATGGAGGCAGATGTGGTGGTTGCCGAGATAAGTTCTTTTCAGCTGGACACCGCAGAATCTTTTCATCCCCGGGTGGGTGTCTTGTTAAATATCACTGCAGACCACCTGGACAGATACCCTGATATCAGGGAATACGGACGGTCCAAAGCAAGGCTTTTTGCCTGTCAGACCGAAAATGACACGGCCGTGCTAAACGCTGGCGACAGCCTGATAATGGAGCTTGCAGAAGGGGTTTTATCCCGGAAATGCTTGTTTAACACATGTGCCGGCCATACCGGCTGCAGCGCCGGAATTCACGGGGATAATATATATATGCAGATTCCGTGTTCTGATCCGGTAACGATTTTGCGAAAAGATATCCCCCTTCCGGGCCGGCACAACCTGGAAAATGTTTGTGCCGCATCCCTTGCATCCCTGGCTGCAGGGGCGCAAATGTGCGGGGTCTTGCAGGGGTTAAGAAATTTCATACCAGACCCCCATCGTCTTGAGTGGGTAGGCTGCTTTGGCGGAGTGGATTATTATGACGATTCAAAGGCCACCAACGTGGATGCAGTGGTCCGGGCCATTGAAGCCGTGCGGCCGCCAATAGTCCTTATAATGGGGGGGCGTGACAAGGGTGGCGGTTATGGGGGCCTCAATGATGCGGTAAAAAATCATGTCAAAGCCCTGGTGCTGCTGGGGGAATCAGCTGATGCCATAGACCGTCACCTGGGAGAATTGGTGAGCACAAGGCGTGCTTTTTCCATGGATGAAGCCGTCAGCATTGCTGCAGAACTTGCAGATCCCGGGGATTCGGTTTTGCTGTCGCCGGCCTGTTCAAGCTTTGACATGTATGAAAATTATGCCCGCAGGGGGGATGATTTCCAGAGAGCTGTGATGCAGATAGGAAGTGGCAGCCATGACTCCTAAGCAGACAACCCGTAAATCAGGATATCATTCAATGCCGGACCCTTTGCTTATTTTTCCGGTCATTATGCTTGTTGGCATAGGCATTGTAATGGTCTATAGCGCAAGCAGCGAAATTGCCCTGAGGGATTATTCAAATGAATATTATTTTTTAATCCGGCAGTTTATTTATGCACTGCTAGGCTTGTCAGGCATGCTTGTGTGCCTTGTAATGCCATACAGGATATTTAAGCCTTTTAGTTATTTACTGCTGCTTGCCGCAGTGGTTATGCTTGGAATCGTGCTGGTTACCACTGCAGGCCATTCAGCCGGCGGGGCCACACGCTGGCTGCGTTTGATGGGATTTTCCTTTCAGCCCTCGGAGCTGGCCAGATTGGCCTTGATTGTGTTTATGGCCTATTCGCTTACCAAAAAACAATTGAAAGTCACAGATCCGGCAATTGGATTTCTGCCCCATGTCCTGGTTCTGCTGGTTTTTACGGTTTTAATTCTTATGCAGCCGGATTTCGGCACTGTTGCCATTTTCTGGGCCCTGGCATGGATGATAATGTTTGCCGGCAGTGTGCCCCTGCGTCACCTGGCATCAGCTATGCTTCTGGTAATGCCTGCGGCTGCATGGCTGCTGATTTCCGCGGATTACAGGCTAAAGCGTTACATAACCTTTCTTGACCCATGGAAATATCCCCTGGATGAAGGCTATCAGATCATCCATTCACTGATGTCATTCGGTTCAGGCGGGCTTTGGGGCAAAGGGTTCGGGGAAGGATACCAGAAACTTTTTTATCTGCCTGCCCCGCATACGGATTTCATCTTTTCCGTGATAGGCGAAGAAGGAGGTCTGGTGTGGGTTTTGTTTGTTGTGGTTTTGTACCTGCTGATACTGTGGCGGGGCATGAGAGTTGCTGCCAATGCCAGGGATTGTTTCGGATCCCTGCTGGCCTTCGGTATTACCGCCTCCATAAGCATCCAGGCAATTGTCAACATGGGTGTAACTCTCAGCCTGCTTCCCACCAAGGGGCTTAGCCTGCCTTTTATCAGCTACGGCGGCTCTTCCCTGGTGTTTCAGATGGCGTGCGCGGGTATTTTGCTAAATATCGGAATGTCGAAAAAAATATGAACTGCAATTAAAATATGGAATTAATTCAAGAAGATAAGCAGGCACACAAAGGCCCGGTCCGGCCCGTTCGGCTCATGATTGCCGGGGCCGGCACCGGCGGTCACCTGTTTCCTGGCATCGCTGTTGCCCGGGAGCTTCTTGAAAGGATTCCAGGCTCCAGGGTCATGTTTGTGACAACGGGAAAACCAATTGAGAGAACAGTTCTTTCAGGCCAGTCCTTTGATATCGCCAGAATCTCTGCCTCGGGTCTTAAGGGGATGGGGCTGATGCAAAAAGCGCGCTCTCTGCTGGTGATACCCCGGGGGTTGTGGCAGTCCATGATACTTTTGGGGCGCTTCAGCCCGGATGCGGTTCTGGGCATGGGAGGCTATTCTGCCGCCCCGGTGATCATTGCGGCGTTTTTGCGCGGGGTGCCCCGGCTGATTCATGAGCAAAACCGCCTGGCGGGCATGACCAATCAATGGCTCAGCCGGTTTGCCTCCCGGGTGCTGGTTTCCTTTCCCGACACTAAGATCCGGTGCAAGCCGGGAAAAGTTCGTATTACCGGACATCCGGTCCGCCGTGAGATCCTGCGGGCTTCAGAAAGCAGGCAAAGCCGGGGGTTTGAAGAAAAGTCAAAGCCTTTTACCGTGGCCGTGCTCGGCGGCAGTCAGGGCGCCCACCGGGTTAATACAGCAGTTGTTGAAGCATTCTCCCGGATAAAGGATCCCGGGCGGTTCTCGGTTATCCATCAGACCGGTCCCAGGGATGAAGACGCTGTTCGGAGTGCATATGTAGACATGGGTATTAAAGCTGCGGTTTCGGCTTTTTACCGGGATATGGCTTCGGTTTACGAGGAAGCTGACCTGGTTGTAAGCAGGGCAGGTGCGGCCACCCTGGCAGAAATTGCAGCCGTGGGCCTGCCGGCTGTTTTGATACCCTATCCCTATGCAGCTGACAATCATCAGTTTTTTAACGCCGAGGTTCTCGTAAAAGCGGGTGCGGCGGAAATGATTCTGGAAAAAAATCTTACAGGATCTTTGCTGGCCGGCTGTCTGCAATCCTTTGCAGACAACTCCGGCGGACGGTTTGAAAGGGCATCCAGGGCGGCATTGTCTATGGGAAGGCCGCGTGCAGCAGCAGCCGTGGTGGACCAGATCATTGCCGCTGCACGTGACAGCCGGGATGCCGGTTTATATGAAAAGCAGGAAAGCTGATGTACAGGAAACAATATCATATTCATTTTGTGGGTATAGGTGGAATCGGCATGAGCGGAATCGCCGAGCTGCTGTTGAACCTGGGCTACCGGGTTTCTGGTTCAGACGTTGCTGAATCCGATATTACCCGTCGCCTGCAGCAGCTGGGCGGGACCTTGTATGCCGGCCACGGCCGGGAAAATGTAAAAGATGCGGATGTGGTTGTGATTTCATCGGCGATAAGGGCGGACAATCCTGAAGTAAAAGCCGCCCGGGCCTTATCCGTGCCTGTTATACCAAGGGCGGAAATGCTTGCCGAACTTATGCGTCTTAAATACAGCGTGGCTGTGGCAGGCGCTCACGGCAAGACATCCACCACCTCCATGCTGGCCGAGGTCCTTGGCGCCGGAGGCCTTGATCCCACTGTGGTCATAGGCGGCAAACTAAAGAGCATCGGCAGCAATGCAGTGCTTGGAGCAGGAGATTTTATCGTGGCCGAGGCTGATGAAAGCGACGGTTCATTTCTCAAGTTTTCTCCCACTATTTCAATTGTGACCAATATAGATCTCGAGCATCTGGACTTTTATCAGGACATCGGCCAGATCAAGCAGGTATTTCTTGAATTTATCGAGCGGCTGCCCTTTTACGGCCTGGCAGTGCTTTGCCTGGACAATGAGCATGTACAGGATTTGATCCCGCATATTAAAAAACGGTGTATCACCTACGGCTTCTCGGCCCAGGCCGATTTTCAGGCTGCATCAGCGGTTTTTGACGGGGCAAGAACTAGTTTCGGCGTTTTTCATGAAGGCCGGCACATGGGCGATATCTCCTTGAATCTTCCGGGCCGCCACAACATTGCCAATGCCCTTGCAGCAATTGCAGTGGGTCATGAACTGGAAATCCCGTTTGAAACAATCCGCTCGGCTCTGGAAAATCTGGCAGGCGTGCAAAGACGCCTGGAGGTTAAAGCCGATACCCGGGGTATTAAGATCATTGACGATTACGGTCATCATCCCACAGAGATAAAAAGCACCCTGGAGGCGGTGCGCACAAGCTGGCCAGACAGGCGCCTGGTCGTAGTATTCCAGCCCCACCGCTACACACGAACCAGGGCCTTGTTCGATGAGTTTGCCAGATCCTTTTACCAGTCTGATATCCTTTTGGTCATGCCCGTGTATGCGGCCAGCGAGCCTGCCATCGAAGGTGTTGACCATTATCTGCTTTCCAAAGCCATCTGTGCCCACGGCCATAAGCGGGCCCGTGCTGTGGCAGATATGCAGGAGGCACTGGCAGATCTGCAGGAGATGGTAAAACCCGGTGATATCGTATTGACCCTGGGAGCCGGAAATGTCTGGCAGGTGGGCGAAGCCCTTGCAGGGCGGCTTTCAACCGGAAAAGAGGCATAGCAGGATCATGACGGTTTTGACAAAGAATTTAAAAAAGCAGCTCACAAAGCGGTTTGGTGCCAGGGTGAAATTTGATGAGCCCATGGCTCAGCATACCTCCTGGAAAGTTGGCGGTCCAGCCGATGCCCTGGTGTTTGCCGCAGATGTTTTAGAGGTTGCAGATCTTATCGAAATCCTTAGTGCAGCTGATACAGAGTGGTTTGTTATGGGGGGCGGAACCAACCTGCTGGTAAAAGACAGCGGGATCCGGGCAGTTGTGATCTGTTTGCAGCAAGGTCTTGATCATATCGAAATCACTGAAAGAAATGATGATGGAGTCCTGGTTGAAGCCGGGGCGGGAGCCCGTTTGAATTCCTTGTGCCGGTATGCTGCCATGCAGGATTTGGCCGGGATGCAGTTTGCTGTCGGCATACCCGGTAGTGTGGGAGGAGCGGTTCTGATGAACGCAGGAACCGGCCAGAAGAGCATGGAATCGGTATTAAAGGAAATCGACGTGCTGAACTCATCCGGCAACATAATAAGCCTGGGCACAGATCGTCTTAATTTTAAATACCGGGCTTTGTCATGGGAAAACTCAATGGGCCGGGCATGTCATGGCGCCTCTGTAGTTATTGCGGCGCGCCTGCTTCTTGTGCCGGCCCATGGAAAAGACCTGGAAGCCCAATACGAAGCCATTTTGGCCCGGCGCGGAAAAACTCAGCCCAGGGGGCTTTCTGCAGGATGCGTGTTTAAAAATCCTTCTTCTGAAATGCCTGCCGGCCGGTTGATACAAGAGGCAGGACTCAAGGGAATGGAAATCGGCGGGGCCCGGATCTCAGAGATCCATGCAAATTTTATCATAACCGGGCACAAGGCTAAAGCCTCAGATATTTTAAAGCTTATGGAAGCCGTAAGGCAAAAGGTCCGGCAGAGGTTTGACGTGGTTCTGGAACCTGAAGTCAAGATCGTGGGGGAGTAAGAAGTGTCTGTGAATAAAAGAGTCGTTCAGCCGAAAGCCAGGGAAAATCGTTATAAAAAGGCGTCCAAGCACAACATGCCCAGGGCGCGCGGCTGGCTGCGGGTCTTGTTTTTTAGCCTTTGCGGTGCCGGGGCCATAATTGCAATGAGCCTTGTTTTTATCTTTGGCCATGACTGGGCGACCCAGTGCGATTATTTCAGGACTGAAACCGTGGAGGTTAAGGGATGTCAGCGTCTATTGCCCGAAGATGTCATGGAGGCTGCAGGCATTAATGAGAAGGTAAATATTTTGTCAGTGAATCTGCCGGCGGCCCGCCGGCGGATTCTGGCCATGGGCTGGGTTGCAGAAGCCGAGATACGAAGGGAGTTTCCATCTGCCATGACAATCCGGATAATGGAGCATCAACCTGTGGCACGCATTGATTTTGGCAGGACTTTTCTGGTCAATAAAAGATCGGAAATTTTTCGGGAGGCAGATGCTGATGAATTCTCAGAGCTTCCGGTTATCCGTGGAGTCGATTATACGGACTGGCAGGATCCCGGAGGCTATAATACACCACTGGTTTCCTCGGTTATGACGGTATTGCGGTTCGGACAAGATCATAACAGCGTTTTTGCCAATCATGGCATCACCAGCATTACAGTGGACAGGGATCTTGGCCTGGTGGTGCGGCCCCGAAGCCTTCCTGTTGAAAAGTTACAGCTGGGCTATGGCAATTATGAAAGAAAGCTAAGACGGCTGGAAAAAATCCTGTCCTATCTTAAGCACAATGAACCGTCTCTTATCCTGGAAAAAATGGATTTGCGCAATCCGGATCGCATTGTGGCCAGGCCCGCCATGGGGGAAGAAAGTTTAAACATTCGCCAGAAGGAGGCATAACGTGAAGGAACGAGAAGAGCTTGTCGTGGGGCTGGACATCGGAACAACCAAGATCTGCACCGTGGTGGCAGAGGTTTCCGGCGGCAAGGTTAATATTATCGGTATAGGCACTCACCCCTCCATTGGCTTGCGAAAAGGCGTGGTGGTCAATATCGACTCCACTGTGGACTCTATTAAAAAGGCTGTCCAGGATGCCGAGCTCATGGCCGGATGCGAGATATCCTCGGTTTACGCAGGGATTGCCGGAGGTCATATTACAGGATTTAACAGCCACGGTGTTATTGCCATAAAAGGCAATGAAATTACCCAGGCCGATGTCAACCGGGTAATAGAAGCTGCCCGTGCTGTGGCCATCCCCATGGACCGGGAGGTCATTCACGTTTTGCCCCAGGAATTTATTATCGACGGGGAGGCAGGAATTCAAAATCCAGTGGGCATGGCAGGGGTTCGCCTTGAGGCAAGGATACACATCGTTACCGGTGCGGTGACCTCGGCCCAGAATATTGTTAAATGCGCGAATCAGGCAGGCCTGGATGTTTGTGACATTATCCTGGAGCCAATCGCCTCCTGTGAATCCGTGCTTACTCCCGAAGAGCGGGAAGTGGGCACCGGCCTGATAGATTTGGGCGGCGGTACCACTGATCTTGCAATATTTTCCGGAAATACCATCCGCCATACCTTTGTTCTGTCTCTTGGAGGCAACAACATGACCAATGATATTTCCGTGGGCCTTCGGGTTCCCATGGCCGAGGCCGAGCGGATCAAAAAGGAATACGGCACCTGCATAGCCGACAAGATAAAAAACGATGAGACCATTGATCTTCCCAATATTGGCGGGCGTCCCGGCAGGAAACTGCCGCGGCAGATTCTGGCTGAAATCCTTGAGCCAAGAGTAGAGGAGGTCTTTGCCCTGATCCGGCGGGAAATTAACCGGGCTGACATGAAAGACGAGATTGCATCGGGCATAGTTCTCACCGGGGGGGCGTCGCTTTTAGACGGGATTTCCGAGATTGCTGAATCTGTCTTTGAAGTACCGGTCCGGCTCGGTGCGCCCCATGGCATCAGCGGACTGGTCGATGTAGTCACCAACCCAATGTATGCCACGGGCGTGGGCCTGGTGCTCTACGGGGCCAAGGACGAGGAACGGAAAAAATTCCGTATCAGGGATACAAATATTTTCCACCGGATCATGAATAGAATGAAACGGTGGTTTCATGAAGTGTTCTAATAAAACTAAACAACAACACCGGGGATCAACAAACGATCAATACAGGAGGTCGACAATGGATTTTACCTATCTGGACAATGAAAATTCTGCAAAAATCAAGGTGATCGGTGTCGGCGGGGGCGGCGGCAATGCGGTCAACAACATGATCGACTCCCAGTTAAACGGGGTGAAGTTCATCGTGGCCAACACCGACGCCCAGGCCCTGGCCAATGCCAAGGCCAACACCAAGATTCAGCTCGGAGAAAAGTTAACAGAGGGGCTTGGTGCGGGCGCTGATCCGGAAAGGGGCAGGGATGCGGCCCTGGAGTCTGCCGGTTTGCTTCGCGAAGCCCTGGCTGACAGCCACATGGTTTTTATTGCCGCAGGCCTGGGGGGCGGAACCGGTACAGGTGCGGCCCCTGTTATCGCCGAAATTTGCAAAGAACTGGGGGCGCTTACCGTGGCCGTGGTGACAAAACCCTTTAAGTTCGAGGCCAGAAAACGCAGCAAGCAGGCCGAAGATGGCATCGCCCGGCTAAAGGAAGTGGCCGACACTGTCATTACAATTCCCAATGACAGATTAAGGGGACTTGCCAAAAAGAACGCCACCTTGATTGACATGTTTAAAATGGCAGATGAAATTCTGAACCATTCAGTCAAGGGGATTACCGACCTGATCATGCACCCGGGCCTTATAAATCTCGACTTTGCAGATGTCAAAACCATTATGTCCAAATCAGGCATGGCCATTATGGGAATCGGAATATCAAGCGGCGATAACCGGGCCATCGAGGCTGCGGAAAAGGCCATCTCCCATCCGCTCCTGGAAGACAATTCCATATCCGGTGCCAAGGGGGTTCTGATGAATATCACCTGCAACTCAGAGTTGACCATGGAAGAGGCAATTGAGGCCTCAGAGCGTATTTACAATGAAATAGGTGACGATGATGTTGAGATAATCTGGGGCACGGCCATGGACGACAGCCTTGGAGATGAGATGCGCATTACAGTTATTGCAACCGGAATCGGGGACATGGATGAAAGCACGGAGCATTTGCCGAAAAAATCCGTGCGTCAGCTCAAGGACATAAAACGCGGTGTTGTCCGCGATTACACCCCTGAGGATCGGGACTATGAAAAAACACTGAATCAGCCGACCTTCTGGCGGGTGCAGCAGAAAAAGGCAGAGGAAAAAGAGGCCGCAGCTGATACCCAGAGGAAAAAGGCCGTTAACAGCATGGATGATTATTTTGACATGGACATGCTGGACGTACCCACCTTTTTGCGCCGGAAGGCAGATTAATCCGGATTGGAAAAATACGGACAGGCTTTTTAAAAAAAAACCGGCGGGCAAAAATGGCTTTAATGCTAAGGCTGTTAGATTCTGCCCGTGAAATGCTGACCTGCGATTTGCGTGATAAGGTGATTTAAAATTCTTGACAAACAGATCGCCTCGTAATAAAGGCAGTAGTTTGAATTCGATGAATTTATTCGGCTATCCAAAAGGCAAGGGCGGACCTTTGAGTCAGGTGATTGGAAGCCGGGTTTGACTTGCAAAGCATGCCCCTTGAAAGGAAACAGCAGGATATGTCTGACAAGAAAAAACGGAAAGTCGCCTATGTCATCGCGCTGGTTTGCCTTGTTGTCGGTATTGTTTGCTATGCCGCATTGCCCGACAGGTCACAGCAAGAGCCGGTGCGCGTTTATTATGAGAGCACCGGTGAAAACGTATTGTTTGACCACCAGAGCCACAGCCGTGATTTTCAGCTGGGATGCCTTGATTGTCATCATGAAATAGCCCAGAAAGAAAATGGCAGTCATGCTTCCTGCGTTTCCTGCCACACAGCAGAAAGCAGTCTTGTTCCTGCTTTGGGGGAAGGTGGACTTTTTGATCACGAAACCCACAGTCAGTATTACGGCCTGTCCTGTACTGATTGCCATCACATGTACGATCCGGAAAGCGGCACCAGCCCACAGAATTGCAACGCATGTCACATGGAAACCGGTGATGATTACATGCCAGGTCTTGCAGACTCCTATCATCAGCAGTGTATCGGATGCCACCAGGACTTCGGGGTGGGGCCAACCATGGAGAACTGCAATGATTGTCACGGGCCGCGAAAACGTGCAGACGCATTCCACGACCAGTGCACCGGCTGTCATGAAGCTGCCAAACAAGGTCCCGTCCGTGATGACTGCATGGGCTGTCACGCTTATTAAATTAAAAGGAAAAGCGGGAATTGCATACAGGGCAGACAAAATACAATAAGTCCAAGCAAGCAAAGGTAAATCCATGATCAAGCGTTCATTTTTCGGAATCACCGCACCCAGGCTAACCTATGAGCCCATTGAAGAAGCTTTCGGCGAGCCGATGGCCGTAAAGCCCGCAAAGCGGATCACTCTGTTGATGGATGCGCCCCTGGGAAAAGCGGGCGGCATTTTAATCAAGCCTGGCGAGGCGGTGCTTGAGGGTCAGAGACTGCAGTTACTTGAAAATGATCCAGGAAATTATGCTGTCTCGCCGGTGGCCGGCAAAATTTTCTCCGTGGAGCCGTTTATCGGCATGATGGAAAAGCCGATGACAGCCGTTGTCATTGATGTGGAAAAGTCCGGAGAGCGGTCCCGTGACACCTCTTTCAAGGAAGCGGCCAAATCTACGGGAATCAAGGAAGCAGTCGGGTTTTTCGGCGGCCTGCCAGGCAGACCCGATTTTAAGATTTTTTCAGACAGCGGCAAACCTGTAAAAACCATAGCAGTGGTTGGCACGGAATCTGATCTGATGGGTGTTACTGCCCAGTATGTCATCGGATCAAATATTGCATCCGTGAAAAGCGGTATTGATGCAATCAGAAAGATTACCGGCATTCATAACATCCTGCTTTTTGTTCACGAGCAGATGGCCCAGGTGGCTGGAGCCTCAGGTGCCGGCATTAAAACCGTGGATATGCAGTATCCTGCAGGAAGCAGGGATATGATTCGCATGGCTTTGAAATCCGAGCCGGCAAGAGACGGTGAGATTGCCTTTTTTACGGCCGAGGCCGCCGCCTCCATCGGAGCGGCCATTCAGACAGGAGAGCTTCCATTGGATAAACTGGTAACTGTGGTAAAAAAAGACGGTACCCGCCAGATTGTAAAAGCCCCTGTTGGAACCCACGTATCTGATATCCTTGAAGCCGTCCGGCAGGGAGTCGAATCCATGGACAAGGTTATCCTTGGCGGCCCCATGACCGGTTATGCGATATATTCGCTGGATCAGCCCATAACTCAGGACACTGATATCATAATGGTTCAGGACAGTTCTGCCATACCTGAAATCAATGATACTCCCTGCACCAATTGCGGAGCATGTGTCAGGGCCTGCCCGGTTGATATTCCTGTCAATATTCTGGTACGCTATCTGGATGCGGGGGAATATGAACAGGCTGCTGAAGAAGCGGACCTGTTTGCCTGCATTGAATGCGGGTTGTGTGCTTATGTGTGTGAATCCCGAATACCGATTCTTCAGTTTATCGCACTTGCCAAGCATACGGTGCAACGCCTGAAAGCAGCGGAGGAAGAGAATGCCTGATCGAAAAAAGCTTACTGTTTCTTATGCGCCGTTCTGGCATGACGGAAGCAGTATATCAACAAAGCAGTATCACATCATCGCAGCCACCATGCTGGCCGTGATCGCGGGTTTGCTCCGATACGGTGCCCCGGCGCTTGGTGTGTTGAGTCTTTCGGTGGGATCGGCAATGGTCTGGGAATATCTCATGAACCTTGCTACCCGCCGGCCCGTGTCCATTGCAGACGGAAATGCCGCTTTAATCGGCCTGCTTTTCGGTATGCTGCTGCCGGCTGTTACTCCATGGTGGGTGGTGATCGTAGGCACATTGGTGGCGGTGGTCATAGGCAAACAGATATACGGAGGCATAGGGGGCAACCCTTTCAATCCCGTGGCAGTGGCCTATGCGATTCTTATGATTTCCTGGCCTATCTACCTTGATTTCAACGCTGCTCTGGTCAACTACAGTTTTGATTTTCCTGCCGCCTACCCCCTTGTTCTCATGAATGCATATGGTGCAGGCGGAATTGAGGCCTTTTCCCTCACGGACTTTCTTATGGGCCGCCAGACAGGCGGTATAGGAGCTACATTTGGCCTGGGCCTCATTGTGGGCGGAATTTATCTGATGGCCAGAGGCTTTATCAGGTGGGAAATTGCAGTCTCTTTTCTTGCTGGAATTTTTGTTTCAGCCCTGTGCTTTAATCTCTATGATCCGGAAGCCTTTGCATCCCCGGGTGTCCATCTTTTGACCGGATTTAGCCTTATCGGGGCTTTTTTTCTGGCCACCGAGGATTCATCTTCACCGGTTAATTTTATTCCCATGCTGATATACGGCGCCCTGGGGGGAGTTCTCACAGTGCTGATCCGAAATCAGGGAGCCCATGTTGACGGGGTGATATACGCCATTTTGATTATCAACCTGATTAATCCGATTATAGATAAAATCAGACCCAAAGCTACGGGAAGGGTTATGTATCATGCGTGAAATGGTTAAAATGGTCATCGTCCTGGTGGTGTTAAGCAGTCTGTCAGGCGGTTTGCTCGCCGGACTGAAAAACAAATATCAGGAACGGATTGACAACCAGATCTTAACATTTGTCAAAGGCCCTGCGATTCATAGCATACTAAAAGATGCCAGCAATGATCCGGTGGCAGATCGGTTCTCCCTCTCGATAAACGACGCTGAGAAGGTATTTTTCGTGGGAATAATCGACGGTGTTCCCAGGGCTGTGGCTTTTGAAGCCTTTGGAGGCGGCTATGGGGGGGATTTGGGTGTTATGGTCGCCGTTGATGTTCAAACCGATGAGATTATCAATATCAGCGTTACCACCCACAATGAGACTCCGGGTATCGGATCGGCCGTAGAAACCGACACCGACTTTAAAAACCAGTTTGCCGGCAAAAAAGCCGTCGGTGATTTCAAGGTCAAAAACGACGGGGGCGAAATTACGGCCATGTCCGGGGCTACCGTGACCTCAAAGGCGGTTTGTTCGGCTGTTCAAAGGGCCGGTGACATGTATCAGCAGGTGAAATCCCAAATCAAGGACCAGGTGAAAAACTTTACCGGCTAGGAGTTAATTGATCATGGCAAAAACCATCGGGCAGGAATTTGTAAAAGGCTTGTGGGAAGAAATCCCGCCGTTTCGACTGGTGCTCGGGCTGTGTCCCACACTGGCTGTGACCAAAAGCGTGGAAAACGGCATTGGGATGGGACTTGCTACCACATTTGTTCTGGTGTGCGCAAACATTCTGGTTTCCCTTTTGAGCGGAGTAATCCCATCAAAAATCCGTATTGCCTGTTTTATTATAATTATAGCTACGTTTGTGACAGTAGTGGAGCTTATGATGCAGGCCTACGCATACCAGCTGTTTCAGAATCTCGGAATTTTTATTCCTCTTATTGTTGTTAATTGTATTGTCCTTGGCCGCTCCGAGGCATTTGCCTCAAAGAACAAAGTTGTTCCATCCTTTGCAGATGGCCTTGGTATCGGCATCGGGTTTACCATTTCACTGACGGTTATCAGCGCCGTGCGTGAAAGTCTTGGAACGGGAAAAATCATGGGCAACCAGTTATTTGGTTCGTCCTTTGAACCGTTTTCCTTCATGGTGGAAGCACCGGGGGCTTTTATCTGTCTGGGCCTGTTGCTTTGCGTCATGAACATGGTGAGCAGCAAGTAGTTTTCGGGCATTTGTTGGCATGGCTTGAATTAAGACCTTTTGAAAAGCGATATTCTTCCCGTCAGCCCGAAAGGGGCTTAAGGCGGCAAAAAGGCAGGAGAGAAAAATTATGGGCGATTATACGGTCCTGATTATCAGCAGCATTCTTATCAACAATATCGTGTTGGCGCAATATTTAGGGATATGTCCGTTTATCGGCACATCCAAGAAAATGGAGACCGCCACAGGCATGGCCGGGGCAGTTGTTTTTGTAATGACCCTGGCGGCCATTATCACGTGGACCATTGACACCTATTTTCTAAAAACTCTTAATATCGAGTTTTTGCGGACCATTTCATTTATCCTGGTCATTGCCTCACTTGTCCAGTTTGTGGAGATGTTTCTCAAAAAAAGCATTCCTGCCCTGTATGCCGGCCTTGGCATTTTTCTTCCGCTTATTACAACCAACTGTGCGGTGATGGGAGTCTGCCTGATTAATATCAAGGAGGAATACAGCTTTCTCCAGGCCCTTGTCTCCTCGATTTCCTATGCCGTGGGCTTTGGTCTTGCTCTTATACTGTTTGCAGGGATCCGGGAGCGGGTGATTCTGGGCAGGGTACCACGCCCCCTTCAGGACACCTCCATTGGACTGATTACCGCAGGGATGCTTGCCCTGGTTTTTATAGGTTTTAAAGGACTGGTATAGTGTTTTTCAGCAGCGTTTGTTACAAACCATTAATTTTGTGCAGTAATTAAAGAGGGCAGCAGTGATAGAAGCTATATTGTTTACGTTGAGCCTGGGAGGCATTTGCGGACTGGCCTTGAGTGTGGCATCCAAGGTTTTTTACGTCTACGAAGACCCGCGGATTGCAAGGGTTGAAAATCTTCTTGCCGGTGCCAACTGCGGCGGATGCGGTTATGCCGGTTGCTCGGCTGCAGCCGAAGCCGTGGTCAACGAAGAGGCGCCGCCAAATGTCTGCATTCTCATAGGGCCTGAAAGTGTAGCCGCCATTGCCGGCATTATGGGATCCGAGGCGGGAACCGCGGAATCCTATAAATCATTTAATAACTGCAAAGGCGGCAGCCGGGCCACCGACAGATTCATCTACCAGGGACTCAACAGGTGCAGCGCGGTCAACGCTCTTTACGGAGGGAAACATGACTGTCACATTGGCTGTCTGGGGTTTGGCGACTGTGTGAGGGCATGCAAATTTGATGCACTGGAAATCGGGCCCAACGGATATCCCATTGTGGACAAGGGCAAATGTGTGGGATGCGGCGCCTGCGAGCGGGTATGCCCTAAATCGATAATAGAAGTCCGCACCATGTCCCAGCGGCTTCTGCATTTAAATACCGAGGATGATGCCCTTGCCCCGTGCCAGCAGACATGCCCGGCAGAAATTGATATTCCTCAGTATATCAGTCATATCCGTGAAGGGCGATACGATTCAGCAGTGGATACAATCAGGGAACGAAATCCCCTTTTGCTGGCCTGCGGCAGGGTGTGTCCCCATCCATGTGAAGAGTACTGCCGGCGTGCCATTGAAGATGACGATGCTGTGTCCATAAACCAGCTTAAGCGTTTCGTTGCCGATGTGGAAATGAATTCCGGCCGTCGTCTGCCCATATCAAGTGCGCCGGATACCGGCAAACGGGTTGCTGTAATCGGAGGCGGTCCTGCAGGCCTGAGCTGCGCTTATTTTCTGCGAAGGGTAGGACACAGCGTTAATATTTTCGAGGCTATGCCAAAACTCGGCGGAATGCTTCGCTATGGAATTCCGGAATATCGTCTGCCCAAGGCTGTTCTTGACTGGGAAATTGAGGGAATCTTGAATCTTGGCATCGATCATCACACCAATGTCAGAATGGGGGTTGATTTTGACCTTGGATCTCTTGTAGGTGCAGGCTTTGACGCCATTTTCATGGGTGTCGGCGCATGGAAGGACTACAAACTTAAGATACCCGGGGAAGATTTAAAGGGCTGTTTTACGGGCATCAGCTTTTTGTCACGCATGGGGAATCAGGAGCATGTTGATATCGGCCGGCGGGCCGCTGTTATAGGGGGTGGCAACACGGCCATAGACTGCGTGAGGACACTTATCCGGATGGGAGTGGAAAAGGTTTACCTTGTCTACCGCAGAACCCGCAAGGAAATGCCTGCCAATGAAGTCGAAATAGTCGCTGCCGAGCACGAGGGTGTTGAGTTTGTGTTTCTTGCGGCGCCCAACAAGGTCATCGGTGATGATGAAGGCAATGTCACCGGCCTTGAATAC
This sequence comes from Desulfobacteraceae bacterium, assembly GCA_011389605.1. GTDB lineage: Bacteria > Desulfobacterota > Desulfobacteria > Desulfobacterales > Desulfosalsimonadaceae > Desulfosalsimonas. The sequence goes on along the minus strand of JAABTZ010000007.1, from coordinate 6,531 downwards.
TTAAAGATGGAACTTGGAGAACCAGATGCCAGCGGCCGCAGGCGACCCGTTCCTGTGGAAGGCTCAGAGACGGTGCTTGATGTGGACATGATTATTACAGCAATCGGCCAATCTCCGGATACCACATTCCGAACCCCCGGAACAAGGATGGATGAACTAAACATAACCCGGTGGGATACCATTGATGTAGATCCTGACACCTGCCGGTCTAATGTACCTTACATCTTTGCAGCAGGTGACGGGGCTACCGGCCCGGCTCTTGTTGTGGACGCAATTGGAGGGGGCCGGCGGGCTGCAAGGGGTATTGACCTGTTTTTGAAAGGCAAGCCAGTTACAGCTCAGCCCCGTGCACTTCTATCCAAAAGGCATATTCCTGAATCACTTTTTACCGATGTTGGCGGTGTGGGCAAAAGCGTCCGGACCCCAATGCCTGAACTCCCGGTTCAGGAGAGGATTAAAACCTTTGTGGAAGCCGATCTTGTAATAGCCGAGCCCGATGCCAATACAGAAGCAAACCGCTGCCTTAATTGCTGCCGGTTATGCTATGATCCCGACAAGGGTGCAGATAAGCCCGATTCACTAAACGCTGCTTAAACTTTTTTTTTCTCCATTTGTTTTATTTTTAAAAAAAGCCGTGTAATCGCCTCAGGGCGGTGCCCCGGCTTTTTGCGTTAAAGACCTTATGTGACGGGTAGGTTATTTACAAAAAGGCCTTATCCTGTTACAAATAGAATCAGGGCAGATGATTTTTTTGCAGCAGCCGGAACACCATGGAGGTTTCATGCCAGAAGACGTTGCTGAAAAAAGAAGGAAAGTTGAACGTCATTTGCAATTACTTGGGCGCCAGGCCGAGGAAATGGATGCAAAAATTCGTGCCTATCTTGCCGACCGCAATAACAAGCCTCATCCGCACCATCATGAATTTATCAAGCAAATACAAAATATGCGAATCGACCAGGGTGTTTCAAACAGATATCTTGAAACCCTGCTTGATAATCTTCAATGGAAAGTATACCACTACAGCCGGGCATGGAGCCAGTTGTGGGAAAATGCCAATGCCTCCAGGGCCTCCCGGATAGAGGATCAGGAAACCAATAAAGCCGGACAGGGCCAATTGTCAACTAATCCATCAGATACAGCAACAGGTGCCAGCTCCGGGGATCAGCGCAGGATTTATTCCGTGGACCGGCTTTGGCAGATTCAGCAGGATAAACTTGCAGCCCTTGGAAAGAGTTCAAATACGGAAAACCGTGAAGCTTTTGTTCAAAGAATCAAGCATCGATATGGTCAGCTTGCCTCGGAGAAAAAACAGGATGAAGAAATTGTCATGACATTTGACAAGCAGAGCCAGCGATGCACTCTGGTTGTCAAAAAGCTTTCCCGTTCTTCTTAATAATGATGACGGCTTTGTAAAAAGTTTAATATCTGCGTTATGCGCGATTTTTCAGAGTTTCACGTACGGCTAAGTACGCTGCATTCTTCAAAACCGCCCAAGCCTTGATCTTGAACTTTTTACAAAGCCTTCTAAAAGCGACTTTTTACGAGTTCATCAATGATGGCGCCATATAATTTTTAGGAGTTTTCCAGGGCCTGGTGAAGCCATTGCATGTCACGGGGCAGGGGAGCAAAAAACTCCAAGGCCTTGCAGGTTTGAGGATGCATGAAGGCGATTTTTCGGGCATGAAGCATCTGCCGGGAAACTTTTTCAAGGATGGCCTTCAGCCCAGGGGATTGGCTGCAGGCCTTTTTTGCTTTCCTGCATCCGTAAACCGGATCTCCCATAACAGGATGGCCGATTGCCGCAAGGTGAACCCGGATCTGGTGGGTCCGGCCTGTTTTGATATGGCACTCCAGCAGGGCTGTCTGGGAGAAGCGCTGTATTACCCGCCAGGTTGTTTCAGCGTGTCTTGCGTCATGGGATGGGTTTGGGCCGGCAGTCATTTTTTTACGGTCTTTGGGGTTCCGGTAAATGGGCAGCATAATTTCACCCTGCTCGCTTCCGGGCAAACCGTAAACAAATGTCTCATAGGTCTTTTGCACTGTGTGGGCTTTAAACTGGCTGCAAAGGTTCAGCCAAGATTCATGGTTGCGTGCTGCAATCATTACACCCGATGTGTCCTTGTCGAGCCGGTGTACAATTCCGGGGCGGCCAGCTTCTGAACCGACACCCATGGTTTCGGGAAAATGGTAGGCCAGTCCGTGGGCAAGGCTGCCGGTTAAATGCCCCGGCGCTGGATGCACAACCATTCCGGGTGGTTTATTGATGACAATGACATGATCATCAATATAAAGCGTATCTATTTCAACTGGTTCCGGAACAAATTCTGTCTCAGGCGTTTGTGCACGGTAAGGGGCGGTTACAGTGTCTCCGGGGCATAGCCGGTAGCCGGGTTTTTTAGCCTTGTTTTCAACCCGTACCATTTCTTTTTTGATCCAGTTGCTGGCTGTATTCCGGGAGCAGCCGGGGATCATGGCGGCTACGAATTGATCCAGCCTGAAACCGGCATGTTTTGTTTCGGCTACAAGGATGATCTCTTCAAAATCTGCAAGGATCATTCAGCGTTTTTGCTGCCGTTTCCATTGTTGTCAAAAAGGGATTCGATTTCAGACCATACCTGGTCTTCCTTCTGGTCTTTTGCAGTGCATATTTCCCGTGTCAGAAGCGCCCGGGCTGTGTCAAGAAGCTTTCTTTCTCCAAATGACAGGTCCTTGGTCAGCTTGAGCAGATAGAGATCGCGAAATACGGCTGCAACATCAAAGGGGGAACCGGTTTTAATTTTGTCCATGTATTCTTTGTATCGCCGGTTCCAGGTCTGGTTGTCCTGAAGATTGTCCTTTTTTTCCGCAAGCACGGCATAGATCGCAGGAATTTCTTCTTTGTCGATAACTGTGCGAAGTCCTACCGAGTCCACATTGCTGGTAGGGATCATAATAACCATGCCGTTGTCGATGATTTTCATGATGTAAAAATCATGAGTATCACCGTTAATCACCCGGCTTTCAATGGATTCAATCCGTCCTACGCCGTGGGCGGGGTAAACCGCCAAATCACCGATTCCAAAGGATTTGATTATTTGATTTTCAGATTGTGCATTTTCAGCCATGTTTTCCATGTTTTCCACCAAAGGTAATGCAAAGTTTATTCCTAAAAAGTAACTTATAGCACTTTTTAAAATCTAAATCAACAAAAAAAGGGCCGGTGAAAAATCACCGGCCCTTTTGGGTATTTCTATATGGCAGATATCTTGCTTACAACAGGAACGGCACCATCAGCAGAGCAACCACGTTGAGAATCTTGATCATCGGGTTGATTGCCGGTCCTGCAGTGTCCTTGTACGGGTCGCCGACAGTGTCGCCGGTAACCGCGGCTTTGTGGGCATCGCTGCCTTTGCCGCCATAGTATCCGTCTTCAATGTATTTCTTGGCATTGTCCCATGCTGCGCCACCGGTGGTCATGGATATGGCCAAAAACAAGCCGGTAACAATACTTCCGATGAGCAGGCCGCCCAGTGCAATCTTGCCCAGGAAGAAGCCAACCAGCAGGGGCGCCACAACGGGCAGAAGAGCGGGAAGAAGCATTTCCTTAAGGGCAAACTTTGTTACGATGTCAACACATGCGCCGTAATCCGGTTTGCCGGTGCCTTCCATGATGCCAGGGATTTCCCTGAACTGACGGCGAACTTCATCAACAACTGCTCCGCCGGCGCGACCCACTGCGTTCATGGCAATGGATGCAAACAGAAAAGGCAGAAGACCACCAATAAAAAGGCCGATGATGACATTGACATCACTCAGGCCGAAGTTAAGGGCTGCAGCGGCTTCCTCTGTTCCGGCCACGATCACGAATTCCTGGGTGTAGCAGGAGAAAAGCACCAGGGCTGCAAGACCCGCAGATCCAATGGCATAACCCTTGGTAACTGCCTTGGTTGTGTTGCCAACTGCGTCAAGGGGGTCGGTGACGGCGCGAACGCTATCGTCGAGATCCGCCATTTCAGCAATACCGCCGGCATTGTCAGTAATGGGGCCGTAGGCGTCAATGGCAATAACCATACCGGTCATCGACAGCATAGCCACTGCAGCAATAGCAATCCCGTATAAATCGGCAAAAGCGTATGCTGCGCCGATGCCAACGCAGATTGCCAGCACGGGTGCTGCCGTGGATTGCATGCTGACTGCCAAACCGGCAATAATGTTGGTGCCATGACCCGTGGTGGAAGCTTCGGCAATGGCCTTAACAGGTCCGTAAATACCGGTATAGTATTCTGTGATGATAACAATGAGAACTGTCAACACCAGACCGACCAGGGCTGAATAAAACAGATTGATTCCCGGAATGCCGCCGATGTTGTCGACCATGTTGATGGTGAAAATGTAAAAAACTATGGCAGCGATGATGGCAGCACCAAACATTCCCTTGTAAAGGGCACCCATGATATATTCGCCTTTGCCCAGACGGACAAACAACGTGGCGATTATGGAGGCAATAATGGAGATGGAACCAAGGACCAGCGGGTAGTTAATCGCCATGGGATCTTCGGGGAAAAACAGATGACCCAGAAGCATTGCTGCAACAACGGTTACAGCATAGGTCTCAAACAGGTCAGCTGCCATGCCGGCGCAGTCACCCACGTTGTCGCCGACATTGTCAGCGATGGTGGCCGGGTTTCTCGGGTCGTCTTCGGGAATGCCGGCTTCAACCTTGCCCACCAGGTCCGCGCCAACGTCAGCACCCTTTGTAAAGATGCCGCCGCCAAGACGGGCGAAGATGGAAATAAGACTGCCGCCAAAACCCAGTGCAACCAGGGGAACAACTTCTTGGACAATGGTGTAGAACCCGGCAATTGAGGTCAGAGCCAGGCCTGCCACCAGCATACCTGTCACGGATCCGCCGCGGAATGCCATTTTCAGCCCGGCGGCAAGTCCGTCCTTTGATGCTTCAGCTGTTCTGACATTGGCCAGAACAGATACACGCATGCCGATATAACCGGCCAGATAAGAGGCCACGGCGCCAACGACAAACCCAATGGCCGTGGTTGCTCCGAGGCCGAAGTAAATAATGATAAAGATGACCACACCAACGATAAAGATGGTTTTGAGCTGACGGTTGAGATACGCGATTGCGCCTTCCTGAATGGCAGAAGCGATTTCCACCATTTTTTCAGTGCCGGTGGGGGCGCTTTTGATCATGCCGGCTACAACCAGGGAATAGAGAATCCCGATTACGCCGATGAGGGTACTGGTTAACGGAATATTTTCCATTAGAACTTCCATGCCTACCTCCCTGAAACTTTAGGTTAATAATCAAAGATCTTACACAACCTGCTTTTGATTGAAACGATTCATTGCAACCGGCAAACCTTGTTCGATCAGAGTTGTCGCGGCCTGGCCCGCATGTTGGATAACCTGGCTAAAGAAGCTTTCCTCTTCGCCGGTAAACCTTCCAAGCACCCAGTCCGTGACGTTTATCGGCAGTGCAGGCCTTCCAATGCCGATTCTAACCCTTGGAAAATCTCCTGACCCAAAGGCTTCCATGATCGATTTGATGCCGTTGTGACCTCCGTGACCTCCTTTCTCTTTGATTTTAATATGTCCTTTTTCTATATCCAGATCATCATGTATAACAAGTATCTGCCGGGGTAAAATATTAAAATAATCAGCCAGCTGTCTCAGCGGTGGTCCGCTTCTGTTCATGTATGCCTCAGGTTTGGCAATTATTATTTTTTGATTGCCGCACCACCCGCGTCCGAACCTGGTTTTAAATTTATCCTGATCGATTAATACGCCGCAACGGCGGGCAACATCATCGGCCGTCCGATATCCCACATTGTGTCTTGTGCTGGCATAAGATCGGCCCGGGTTGCCTAGTCCGGCAATCAGCCATAAATCGGCACCCACGTTTACTCTTCGGCCTCTTCTCCGGAACCGGCTTCTTCGTCTTCACCCTCCGCTGTTTCTTCGCCTTCTTCTTCCAGGACTTCTTCTTCAGGCTCTTCCATCTTGGGGCTGACAACGGTTAGAATCGTAAAGTCAACCTCATAGGGAATTTCCACGTTTTCGGGCAGCGGAATTTCGCTGACATGAACCGAGTCGCCCATTTCCAGAAGTGTGATATCAATTTCAATCTGTTCGGGTATATTTGCCGGCAGGCAATAAACTTCCAGTTCGCGACGGATTATCTGAAGAATGCCGCCTTCTTCCACTCCGTTGGATGTTCCGGTTGTGGTCACCGGCACCATGACCGCGATCTTCTGGTCCATCTTGATTTCGTAAAAATCAATGTGAAGATAATGATCCTTGACCGGATCGCGCTGGAATTCCTTGATCATTACAGTCCGGGCGGGCTTGCTGCCTTTTTCAACTGCCAGGTTGATCAGGCCCCTTGTGAATTTCGGATTATTAAACATTCTTTCCAGTTCCTGAATGTTTACCGAAATCGGCTGGGTCTCTATGTCTGTTCCGTAAAGTACCGCCGGAATCCGTCCTGATCTTCTAAGGCTCCGGGCTGCTCCCTTGCCGGTCTCCCGGCGGTTT
>JAABTZ010000006.1 GCA_011389605.1 Desulfobacteraceae bacterium | reverse complement strand
GTGCGTTGAGTTTGATGATATCCAAAATTTATCCTCCAAATAGATGTCTTGCAGCGTATCAAATTATACAAATAGTGATGTTACAGAATCTCCGGTGTGGCTGCGGTAAATAGCCTCGCCGAACAGTTCGGCAATGCTGAGAACGGAGATTTTCTCGCAGGTCTTGGGCTTTCCGGTAAGCGGTATAGTGTCGGTTACCACAAGAGATTTAAGATCAGAGTCATTAATGCGGTCAATGGCCGGGCCTGAAAGTACTGCATGGCTGCAGCAGGCGTGTACTTCCGTGGCTCCGTTTGCGGCAATGGCATTGGCCGCTTCAGTCAGGGTTCCGGCTGTATCCACCATGTCATCAAGGATCAGGGCTTTTTTCCCTTCCAC
>JAABTZ010000072.1 GCA_011389605.1 Desulfobacteraceae bacterium | reverse complement strand
TCGAAGAATGCAGAGTACTTAGCTGTACGTGAAATTCTGAGAAATTGCGCGTAACGCAGATATTGGACTTTTTACGGTTCCATTGGATTATAGTGTTCAGACAAAAGTACCTGTTGTCAAGTCCCGAATTATGCCAGGCAATTCAAACAGGTCGGCATTACCGTACGCTGTTGAATTTTCGCTTGACAGCTGCATGATCGACGTTTATCGTTATAAACAAATTTTTAAAAAGAAAACAACTCTATAAAACATTAGTATGCGGCAAGCCTGAAGGAGACGCAAGCATTGCGCTATTCAGAAATCTTCTTCCCTTAATCCATTCTCAAAACAAATAAAAAAATTTGGACTTTTTACGGTACCATCGGGGTTAACAAAACATTAAAATAACAAGGAGGTACATTATGAAAAAACTATCAATGATTATACCCTTGCTTCTGGTAATGGCCTTGGCTGGATTTTCCGGCCCTGCTCCATGTGCGGATGCCGCGGAAATCCAGGGCGCACCTGAAAAAATCAAAATAGGCGTGGTAACGTTTCTATCCGGGCCGGCTTCTTCGCCCTTTGGCATTCCTGGCCGCAATTCGGCGATGGTGATGGTGGAGCAGCTCAATAAAGGAAAGGTGCCTGCACCCTATAATGAGCACAAAGGCATAGGGGGGGTTCCGATTGAAATAAGCATTATCGACGAAGCCGGCGGGGCTGATGCCCAGGTAAGCGAGTACCGCCGCCTGGTACTGGATGAAAAGGTGGATCTGGTAATCGGATATATTTCCAGCTCCGATGCCCTGGCTATTGCTCCTGTGGCAGACGAACTTGAAAAACTGACCATCATTTACGATGCCGGGACAAACCGGCTTTTTGAAGAAGATGATTTTGAGCATGTCTTCAGGACAAAAGCCCACCAGATCATTGACAGCGTAGGCGCTGCCAAATATGTCATGGAAAAACACCCGGACGTTAAATCCATTGCGGGTATCAATCAGGATTATGCCTGGGGCCACGACAACTGGGAAGCATTTGAAGCGTCCATGAAGGCGCTGAATCCGGATATTAAGGTATCCACAACAAAATTCCCAAGAATTTATGCAGGCGATTATTCAGCAGAGATATCCTCACTGCTGCGCCTGAAACCCGACATCGTTCATACAAGCCTTTGGGGCGGAGATCTTGAAGGATTCTTAATCCAGGCAATGTCCCGCGGTTTGCACGAACAGTCAATTATCGTTGCCACAGCAGGAGACCCTATATTGCCCAGGCTCCGCGGGGAGCTAAAGGAAGGAATTATTGTCGGGGCCAGGGGACCTCACGGGGCTCTGGGACCAAGGCATGATTTTGACGACTGGTTCCGGAAAGCCTTTAAAGAGCAAATAGGGGAAAGGCCTGTTTATCCGGCTTACCACATGTCACAGGCTTTTCTGGCGGTCAAAAACGCTTATGAAAAGGCTCTGGCGGAAAATGACTTTAAATCCTGGCCTGAAATGGCGCAAGTCAGAAAAGCTCTGAAATATTCAAAATTTGAAACCCCGAGCGGTGTCATCGAACTGGCCATCGGAGGCGGGCATCAGGGAGTAGAGCCTTCAGTGTATGGTACGACTACAGGAAAAGTGGACCCTGATACCGATGAAATAATCCTTAGAGACATTGCAAAATTTTCAGTCAAGGAAGTAAATGCCCCCGATGGCGTAAATTCCCTTGATTGGATCAGAAACGGGTTTAAAGAATAGATCATTTAAATTTGATACTTATCGGGGGCAGCCGGGAGAAAGGGATTGCTCTTTTTTCCTGGCTGCCCCCCATACGGAGAGGCTGTGATGGATGGAGTATTGATCATATTGATGGATGGCGTTTTTTATGCCGCATACCTGTATCTTGTTGCCCTTGGTTTAACACTGATTTTCGGTGTGATGAAAATTCTCAATATCGCCCATGGCAGCCTTTATGGTTTTGGGGCATACACCGGTGCCTCTCTGGTTTTATTTTATTCAAGGCAGGAATTCTGGCCCTGGGGAGTTTATCTGGTCCTGATCGGCTCTGCTGTTCTGGTCGGCATTATTCTTGGCCCCATCATCGAAAGGGGAATCATCAGAAGATTTTACCGCGAAGAGGTTGTGGTCCCCTTGATTGCTACTTATGCGCTGTTTCTGGTGCTCGATGATGTCATGAAACTCATCTTTGGCACCAGCCCCTATTTTGCGTATCAGCCGCTGAATCTGGCAGGCAATTTCAGTTTTGGCAACATTTCATATCCCGTATATTACTTGATCTTTATTTCAGTGGCAGTCATTTCCGGTTTTCTTTTATGGGCTGTTATGAACATGACAAAATTCGGCCGTTTTGTGGTAGCTGTGATGCATGACCCTGAAATCAGCAATGCAATGGGCATAAAATTGCCAAGGATATATCTTGCCACCTTTACTATTGGCGCCATTTTCGCGGCACTGGGCGGGGCGTTTACATCACCCATGACCTCGGTTGTCCCGGGCCTGGCAGTAGAAGTGATCGTTGCCTCCTTTGCGGTGGTGGTGATCGGAGGCCTTGGCAGCTATTCGGGGGCGGCCATCGGAGCGCTGATAGTGGGTATCGTCAGAGCAACCGCTGTCCATCATTTCCCGGTAATGGAGCTGTTTATGATTTATCTGGTAATGGCAGGGATTTTAATCATAAAGCCTCAGGGATTGTTCCCCATCGAGGAGGAGCGAAGAATTTAATGAGACCTTTTTATACAAAATTTTTTTTAATTCTCGGTCTTTTTGTGGTCATTGGAATCATCGTTCCTGCCTGGATGCGTTATCTGCTTACCATTGCATTATGCAAAGGCATCATAGCCTCCGGTGTTATGCTCCTGCTCAAATGCGGACTGGTCTCTTTCGGTCATGCTTTGTATTCTGCAGCCGGGGCGTATGCCGTGGCCCTGACCGTAAAGCATCTCGGGGTAAGGGAAATTTTAATTATCATCCCAGTAGGTGTTGCAGCAGGAATACTCTCTGCGGCTGTAATCGGATTAATTGTTTCCCGGTACCGGGAAATATTTTTTGCCATGATAACAATGGCTTTTTCAATGGCATTCTACGGTTTCCTGGTCAAGGCCTACGGCCTTACCGGAGGCACCGATGGATTGCGCATACCACCGCCCACATTGTTCGGATCTGCTTTGCCGGAAGGCTATGAAAGATTTGTTCTCTATATCCTGACCCTTATTTTTGTGGCCCTTGTGGCCGGCATCCTTCATAAAACCGAACGATCTCCCTTTGGTTTTCTTCTTCAGGGTATAAAAGGCAATGAAGTGCGGGTTTCTTACCTGGGGATTCCGGTTCAGCGGGCAGTGCTGAGAACATTTATTATTTCCGGCTGTTTTGCCGGGCTGGGCGGGGGATTGCTGGCAGTCAACAGTGGGCACATAGATCCCCACCTGTCCTACTGGACGGTTTCCGGAGAATTTGTTTTTATATCCCTTCTCTCCGGTGTGGGGAATTTGAACTTTGTGTTTATCGGTGCGATTCTGGTGGAATTTATAAGGTCCTATGCATTTTCATACGTGCCGTACCTCTGGCAGATGATACTCGGCGGAATCATGCTGTTGATTATCATTTTTTCACCCGGAGGGTTATGGCAGATATACAACAGCGCAGCAGACAGACTAAAACCATCACTAAAGGACAGCAATCCGGGTGTTAAACACAACGACTCCTAAAAAAATGCGGTTTAAACAAAAGAGGCTCGGGAAATGGGAGACCATGTACTTGAAGTAAGCAATCTGACAATGCAGTTTTATGGCATAAAGGCCCTGGACAATATCGGGATGACCATTTCCGCCGAAGAATTTGTAGGCATTGTCGGCACAAACGGGTCGGGCAAAACCACCTTTGTAAATGTAATGACAGGCTATTTAACTCCCAGTTCCGGCAGCGTAAAAGTGTTGGGAAGAGAAATCGGCGGGCTGCATCCCTTTCATTTAACCAGAATGGGAGTGAGCCGTTCCTTCCAGATCGCCCAGTTATTTCTGGAACTGACTGTAGAGGAAAACCTGCTTTTGTCCCTGGCTGCCCGGGAAAACGTGTATCGCAAAGTCAGAATGCCGCTGAAAACAAAACATTACCTGAAAGAAGCACGTGAATTGATGAATCTTTTCAAGCTGGAAAAAAGAGCCAATAGCAAATGCCTTGAACTTCCCGGAGGAGACAGGAAGGTTCTTGATATTGCAATGGCTTTTGCCCTGCGGCCGGTGCTTATGTTTCTGGACGAACCCACAAGCGGGGTCAGCACCGAGGAAAAATTTCAAATAATGGAGATTCTTGTAGAAGCTCTGCAGGAACGGGGTGTTACCGTAGTATTTATTGAACATGATATGGAAATTGTTCAAAAATTCGCACATCGCGTGCTGGATTTTGATGAAGGCAAAATAATTGCCGACGGCCTTCCCGAGGAAGTTTTGCAGAATTAATCGCTAAGGGAGAAATGATTTGCTGGAAATCAAGGACTTGAAGGTTGATATTGTAAATATCGCCGTTCTTCGGGGTATCAGCATGGCAGCCCCAGATAAGCAGATAACCGTGCTGGTCGGCCGTAACGGGGCCGGGAAAACAACTACCATGCGATCGGTTATGGGTCTTTTAAAAATTATTTCAGGCACTGTTCTGCTGGGAGGCAGGGAAATAATAGGAACCCCTGTGCATGAAAGGGTGCATCAGGGAATTGGTTACATGCCTGAGGACAGAAGAATTATTCCAACATCGACTGTGGAGGAAAATTTGCTGCTCCCCACATGGACCACCGCGCACACGGATGTGGAAGAAAGGCTTTCCAGCGTCTATGATCTGATTCCGGAAATCAAAAGATTATCAAAAAGAAAGGGGCTTCATTTAAGCGGCGGGGAGCAGAAGCTGGTGGCCCTGGGAAGGGCAATGATGGCCGCAAGAAAACTGCTTCTGCTCGATGAACCCTTTGAAGGGGTGGCTCCCAGACTGGTTAAACGGATCTGGGAAGTCATCAATTCTTTTCAGGCAGAACTTCCCATTGTCATCTCATCATCGGATTACGGGGAAATTGAGCAATATGCGCACAATGCCTATTTTATTGACAGAGGGGTCATCGTGGACCGCAGGACAAAAACAGAAACACCCGAAAATTGACGGCTTTGTACGAGACCATCAAAATCAAGGAGAGTGACAATGAATGGCATAAATGTCTTTCAAACCACGGGACGAATTATTTTCGGCAACGGCTCTGCAGCGCATCTACCCGGGGAGCTTGGCAGACTCAATGCCAAAAAACTCATGATCATAACCGACCCGGGGCTTTTAGAATCGGGCATCATCGCCAGAATTGAAAAAATTCTGGAAGCGCAAGACTTTGAAGTTCATCTTTTCACAGAAGTCCAACCCGATCCAAGATACGAAATCGTTGAAAAAGCAGCAGATCAGGTCAAATCCGTCCAGGCCGATGCCATTGTCGGAATCGGCGGCGGCTCACCGCTCGATATTGCAAAAGTCGCGGCCGCGCGGGTGACCAATGATGAGCCGGTGGATAATTTTTTTGGCATCGACCTGATTGCAAAGCCCGGCCTGCCCACCATCCTCATGCCCACTACCGCGGGCACGGGAAGCGAAGTTACGCCCATCGCAATTCTTTCAGACGAAAAGGAAAAACTCAAAAAAGGAATCATCAGCCCCCATCTATTTCCCCGGTCATGCATTCTCGATCCGGAACTCACCCTGGGCCTGCCGGCTCAGGTTACAGCGGCCACAGGCATGGACGCCCTGATTCATGCAGTGGAGGCATACACATCCAGAAACGCCAACTCTTTTTCAGATCTGCTGGCAGAAGAGGCTATGTGTCTTGTCTACGACAACATCCGCAAGGCATACGCAGACGGCGACAATATAGAAGCAAGAAGCAACATGCTCAAAGGCAGTCTGCTGGCCGGCATGGCCTTTGCCAACGCTGGCGTCACCGCCGTACACGCCTTTGCCTATCCCATTGGCGCGGAATTTCACATTCCCCATGGAATGGCAAACAGCATCATGCTTCTGCCTGTAATGAAGTTCAATCTCCTGGGCAACATGGGCAAGTTTGCAGCAATGGCCGAATTTTTCGGCGAAAACACAGACAGCCTCAACACCCGCCAGGCTGCGGGCAAGGCCATGGACGCCCTGGAATCATTGAGCCTGGATCTCAACATCCCCCAGCATTTAAGCGAATTTGGAGTAAAAAAAGAAGATGTCCCGGCACTGGCCGAAGGGGTCATGAAAGTCACACGCCTGCTGGCAAACAACCCAAGAAAACTTTTACTGCAGGACGCCAAAAACATTTATGAATCCGTCCTGTAAACTTGAGAGGTAAAAGTTTTAAGTTTTAAGTGTTAAGTGTTAAGCAAAAATAGAAAAATCAAGCGGTTAAGACAGTCTGCGTCACAGAAGCTTTGAACTGCAAAAATATTTAATAAAGACGAGTTGTTCTGAAAGAACTTTTGACTGTCCAGCTTTAAACAAGGAGAACGATTTTATGTTCGGCTGTTATAACACCATTGCCAACATCGACGCCACCCGGCAGGAACACACCAGACAAAACCTCGACGACAGAAGTATTGAAGGCGTCATGGGCGGCAAAGGCCTGGGCGTGCAGATCCTTTTGGAACGGAACCCGCCGAAAGTCGATCCCTTAAGTCCCGCAAACCACCTGATTTTTGCCATAGGCCCGGCAACCGGCACTGCCATCTGGGGCTCATGCCGATACGGGGTATATACCAAATCGCCCCAGACCGGTTTTTTTTCCGAATCCTATTCCGGCGGCACGGTGGGCACACGGATGGCCCAGACCGGATACGATGCCGTGGTCATCAGCGGAGCCAGCCCTGAGCCGGTCTGGCTGGAAGTAAGCGATCAGCAAATCGTATTCCATGATGCGGCGGATCTGGCCGGGCTCGAAACCTTTGAAACCGAAGACCGGGTCAGGTCCTGGATTAAGGACAATCGGCCGGATGCGAAAAACTGCGGGGTGATCACCATCGGACCGGCTGGTGAAAACCTGGTTGTCTTTGCGGTCATCGAAAACGACTACTGGCGATCGGCCGGCCGCACCGGGGTTGGCGCTGTGATGGGATCGAAAAACATCAAGGCCGTTGCGTTCTGGGGCAACCAGAAAAAGAAGGCGGCAGACCCGGAAGGAATCAAACGCATTACCCGGGAACTGACTGCAAAATCCAAGGAAGACAAGGGAGTCCATGCCTACAAAACCATGGGCACGCCCATGCTTGTGGATATCATGAACGAGGCCGGAGGGTTTCCCACCCGGTACTGGAGCCGGGGCCGGGCCGCACACCGGGAGCAGATCAATGCCGGGGCCCTGCACGAAAGATGCGAGGTAAAACCCCATGCCTGCCTTCAGTGCCTCATGGCCTGCGGCCGGCTTTCGACTATCAGGGAGGGGCGGCACAAGGGGCTTCAGATTGAAGGCCCGGAATATGAAACCATATTTGCATTTGGCGGCCTGTGCGAAGTAACGGAAATCGAGGAAATCGCCTATCTAAACGACATCTGCGACCGGCTCGGAATCGACACGATCACCGCGGGCAACCTGGCAGGCTTTGCCATAGAGGCGGCCCGGCAGAAAAAAATCGACCTGGACATCGATTACGGGGAAGTTGACAAAATCGCCCGGCTCTTAGAAGACATGGCTTTCCGGCGGGGCATCGGTGAAGTGCTTGCCCGGGGCATCCGCCACGCTGCAAAGCAATGGGACATGGAAGACCGGGCCGTTCATGTCAAGGGCCTGGAACCTGCCGGATATGACCCACGGGTGTTAAAAGGCATGGGCCTTGCCTACGGCAGCAGCGACCGGGGGGCCTGCCATCTTAGGGCCACCTTTTATAAACCGGAGCTTGTCGGCATGATCGATCGGGACCAGATCGAAGGCAAAGCCGAAATGTTTGCTGAATGGGAGGATCGGCTCACGATTTTTGACTGCCTGGTGCTGTGCCGGTTTTACCGGGACCTTTACCAGTGGGAGCAGCTTTCTGAAATGATTAAGGCCGTTACCGGACTGGACATGAACACGGAAAAGATGCGTTCTCTGGCCCGAAATGTTTCAGACAATACCAGAAGGTTCAATATCCGCGAAGGCCTGACACCTGATGACGACCGCCTGCCGAAACACTTCCACAAGCAGGTGCTGCCGGAAACCAATCAGGTGATCACAGAAGAACAAATGGAAATCCTGTTAAAAGAATATTACCGGGCGCGACGGTGGGATATATACGGCCAGCCCCCGGCCGCATAGCAGCCGGTTCGCCTTTAAACCATTTATACCAATACGGGAGGTGATCACTGACTTATTGATACGCGGCTTTTGAAAGCAGATTGCATCTAATTAAAAAATATGGAGGTGATGTATGAGTTTTTCGGAAAAAAGAAGAGATTTCTTGAAAAAAGCAGGCATGCTTGGCGCAGGCGCCCTGGTAGCCGGCCCCATGCTCACCCCGGCACTGGCCCATGAGGAAAAACCCAAAAAAGTCAAAGACGAGATCAAGATCGGGCATATCGCCATTTTTTCCGGCTCCTTTGGCACCTACGGGGAACTGCAGAAAAGAGGCTCCGAGCTGGCAGAAGAAGAAATCAACCAGGCCGGCGGCATTGCCGGCGGAAAAGTCAAAATGATTTACAAGGACTCGGCCGCCAATCCCGCAGAAGCAATCAAGCAGGCCCGGCGGCTGGTCTCCGATGGGTGTGATTACATTATCGGAATCGATTCCAGCGGGGTGGTTTTAGGCCTTGCCGAAGTCATGCCGGAACTAAACAAGCTTTTGTTTGTAACCCATGCGGCCACACACAACCTGACCGAAAAAACCGTGTATGAAAAAGGCAACAAGCATGTGTTCCGCCTCTGTGCGCCGGTTTACCAGGATGGAATCATGGCCGGCATCGTGGCCTCAAAGCTGCCCGTTAAACGATGGGCCGGCATTCACCCGGATTATGAATATGGATACGCCTCCTGGGAGCTTTTCCAAAACACCCTGAAAAAACTCCGGCCAGACGTGGAGTTTGTGGGAAAAGCCTGGGCAAGCATCGGCACCACGGATTTTAAACCCCATATCTCCTCGATCATGAACAAAAATCCCGAAGGCATCCACACTGTGGAATGGGGCATTGACCTGTTTACATTCGTGCGCCAGGCACTCCAGATGGGCCTGTTTGAAGCGGTCAAGTACAAGGACGGCTATGCCTGGATCAATCCAATGGGAACTTCCATTGATGCCATGGAAACGCTGACCGATGAATATCCTGAAGGCTGCTGGGTTTCGGGCCGGTATGTCTGGCAGTATCCGCCCACACCCCTAAACGAGCACTTTGTAAAAGCTCACTACAAGAAATACAAACATTTCCCCGCCTACAGCGGCGCCACTTCCTATACTGCCGTGTATCTGATCAAACGGCTCATCGAGCTTTCCGGCACCCTGGATGTTGACACCCATATTAAACTGCTCGAGGATATGCCGCTGTTTACACCAATGGGCCCGCTGTACCTGAGAAAAGAAGATCATCAGGCCATCTACGATGTTCCCTTTGGCCAGCTCAAAAGGGATCCCGACTACCCTATACCCGTGCTCACCAACCTGATCGGCGCCCCGGCGGAAATGTATTACCCGCGCCCGCCGTTTACAGAAACACCGCCGTTTGGCGGCTATCCGCCGTTTGTCAAAGTATAGGCGCCATCCTTTCATAACAGCCCCCTTTTCCGGAAGGGGGCTGTTATCGGCTGCCAGACACGGCAACCCCGCATAAGAGGAAAAAACATGAGCCTGGATGCAATCATTTTTCAGCTGATCATGGGACTTTCCAGCGCCATGCTCTACTGGATCGTCTCTGTTGGGCTGACGTTTACCTTTGGCGTGACAAAAGTACTCAACTTTGCCCACGGGGCCTTTTACATGCTCGGTGCCTACCTGACCCTGTCAGCATATCAATTATTCGGAAGCTTT
>JAABTZ010000071.1 GCA_011389605.1 Desulfobacteraceae bacterium | reverse complement strand
ATCTGGTTTGGGGGCATTTATCCAGCACCTGGTTTTCATATTTTTCCCCAATGTGTTTATCAAAGATTTTCAGCACCCTGTCCTGTTTTCCATATAAACCAAGCACAGGAGTATTTTGCAGGCAGACCCCGTTTAAAGGGTCCGTAAACAATGCATCCCACATAGTCCCCGCCAGGTGGGTTCTTTGGCGCAGCAGTGAGCCGAAAAAATTCCGGTTCATATCAATGCCTGGAAAAAGAAAGGCCATGTACTGGAAGAATACAATCTTTATGGTGCCGGCTGACAAGGGGCTGCAGCAGGCGTTTTCCCGGCAATAGGAAATAAAAGACCGCATCACTGCCTTGAAATCAAGGCGGAACAAGGCGTTGATAAGAATTAATTTCTCCAGAGGTTCTTTGCGGTGATGGGCGGCATGAATAAGGGGAATGGCCGAATAGCAGGAGGCAATTCCGAAAACAGGCTTGCCGGCACATCGATACAACAGATAATCGAGTGCATGGGCTGTGTCTTGAAGGGTTGCTTTCAGCCGGAACTTCTCTGATGAGCGTCCATGGCCGGTATAGTTGAAGGAAAAAAGCTCATATCCGTGTCTCATCAGCTTTCTCAGGTTGCTGATCTCCATGGAAAAGCCGGCGCCGATCAGTGGGGGCGCAAAAACAATTCCTTTGGAGGGGACATTTTCTTTTCTTGCGTGAATCCAGTGAACCTGGCGGCAATTTTTCCGGTTTGCTGAAAAATATCCGTTTTCAAAAATAAATCCCATAGAGTCATTCTGTTCTGGAATGGTTTTGATCCGCGCTAAGCCGGATCTGAAAGAGTGTTGTGGCGGTTCCGGTTTACCCTCAACAGCAGGATAAAGGCCATGATTCCGGAAAAAACAAAGCAGCCTGTCATGGCGTAAAAAACCGACTGGAGCCCAAAGTGGTCGGCAAGATATCCGGAAACCGCAGCTGCAGTGGATCCAATCCCGAAAGTAAGGGAAAAATGAAGACCATAGCCAAGTCCCTGGCGGTGTCTGGGCAGATAGGTGGAAAGCAGATAATTCTGGATAGGCTGGGTGGCAAAATAGAAAAAAGCATACATGGCCGCCGAGATCACAATAATAAGGTTGCTGGAGGCCGCCATTATGAAAACAAAAATTGCTCCGAAAACAATTGCCCCAAAATAAAGCTTTTCGGCCTGTATCCGGTCCACGGCTCTGCCTGCAGCATACTGTCCCAGGGCGCCTGATAAGAGCGCAATTGTTGCGACCGTCCCCCCCAGGGCAACTTTGTCAAATTCCATTCCGGCAATATGGACGCTTTCACCCATATAAGCAGGAAGAAATGTCATGATCCCTTTATATGTAAGCCCAAGCGCCGTGGCTGACAGAAAATAGAAAACCAGGTTCATGTAGGAAATTTTGAAAGGCTCTGTTTTTATCTCCTCCCTGCCGGTTTCCGGCCTTGCCGCCGGGTGCCGGGGGATGGTCAGGGAGTAAAATCCTGCAAAAAGCGCAAAAGCCCCGTAAATCATATGGGGAACACGCCATCCAAGTCCGGATCCTATCCATGCCGAAACCAGGGGTACGCAAGCAACCCCCAGGCTGCCGGCAATTCCGTGGATGCCAAAGGCTTTTCCCTTCTGCCGTATGACATGGGAAATCAGCGTGTTTGAAGCCGGATGATAGGTACTGCAGAAAAGGCCTATTCCTCCCATGAGTATGCCGTATTGAAGCAATGTTCCGGCAGTACCCACCACAAGCGCCAGGATGCCTGCACCAAAAAGAAAAAGGGTGATAAGTCTTCTGGGCCCTGCTTTGTCGGCCAGGCATCCCGAAGGCAGAGAGCCGATGCCAAAGGCGTATGAAAAAATCGTAACCACAAGTCCCAGCCGGAAATAATCAGTTGAAAATTCCACCATGAGAAGGGGAATCAGGGGCGGCAACACTCCTTCGAAAAGGTGAACCAGAAAGTGTGAACTCGTTGTCAGAGTGATTGTGCGCTTTTCTTCTTTGTTCAACTATAGACCCCTTGCAGTCAACCCGGTTTCTATTTAGTTTTCCTGGGCGTGGAAAACCACACGGTTGCGTCCCTTTTTTTTGGCGCGGTAAAGAGCGTCATCTGCTTTTTTTAAAATTTGTTCTTTTCTATCCTGTATGCGTGGAATGCATGATACAGCCCCAAGGCTTATAGTGGCCTGCAGAATTTCGCTGTTGAGGCAAAGACGCATTTTTTCAATTTCTTCCCGGATGGTTTCAGCCAGCAGACGTGTCTCTTCGGGCCCTGTGTTTAAGGCAAGGGCAACAAATTCCTCTCCACCATATCTGGCAATGAAATCAGTGTCTCTTTTAAGAATGCCGCTTAAAAGAGCGGCAATCTCCTGGAGAAAGGCATCTCCTGCAGGATGGCCGTAGGTATCGTTTATTTTTTTGAAATGATCGATATCACCGATAATCAGTGAAATGAAACTTTGATTTCTGAGTGCGGACTTCCACTGCATGCTGAAAATTTCTTCAAAGTATCTCCTGTTATACAGGCCTGTGAGTCCGTCGGTCCTGCTGAGTTTTTTTATCTCTTCGTTTTTGAGGATAAGGTCGTGTTCGTTTTCAAGGGCATTCCAGTATTCCCGGTTGCCCCTAAGAGCCATTACAGGCAGATATAATGCGTAAAGCAGAATCAAAAAGACAAGCGGCGGATTGATTCTATGCAAAAGCATAAGGAAAGCTGCCGGACCAAGCATGAGTATCGTATATATTACAGAAACACGCCAGGCAGGGAAAAAAGCCATTACCCCGCCTGCCGTAAGTCCGACAGTGCTTGCTATCATAACTATCTGGGATGCATTCTCTTCCGGGTGAAACATAAAATAACCAAATCCTGTTCCCCAGATAAGCGAGGTTGCGTAAACGCTTGCAAAAAATGCCAAATAATTGAATTTTCTGCTGAAGGCATAAAGGGTTCGAAACAGGTAGAACTGGGCAAGCCGGAATGCTGCAATTATTGCCATGGCTGAGGCAAAAACCACTGAAAATTCAATGTGCCTTTTGTAGAATCCGTTTACGCACAGGACCACTGCTGTGATAATAAGGTAGAAATACATCCCGGGGGTTGAACGCTGTTCAAGATCCTCCAGTATTCGCCTGTTTATTTTATATCTTTGGAAGCCCATAAAGACACCATACAGTATCTTTTTTATTAAACTCAAATCTTATTTTGCAGCCAGGGGCCTGTGCATCATGCAGGAAAAACAATAACAGCCGTCGGTGTGGTGAATTCTGTTTTAGACGGCTTTGTAAAAGTATTGTTGTTGGGTCATAATGACAAAGGCTCCCTGGATCCGATGGATTACGGGGAAGTCGGCCGGGGTATAAAAACGCCAGAGGCGGGCTTGCACATCTGGGCATTCAAAGGGGTGATGCCGTTGGAATAATTTCGTTTAACCGGCCAGAATGGGTGGTGCCTGATTTATGACGGAATCCAGGCTAAAAAGAAATAGAGGCGATGTACAATTAGGCAAAGACCTGCCGTGCCTGAACAAAAAAAGGGGTTTTTCCTTTTTGGAAAAACCCCTTTTGATTTTTATGGCTTTTATTCTACTGTGACATTGACTGCAGAGGGGCCTTTTTGTCCCTGCTCAACTTCAAAGCTCACTTTGTCGCCTTCGTTCAATGATTTAAAACCATTTGAATTGATGGCGGAAAAATGAACAAATACGTCCGGGCCGTCTTCCTGCTCAATAAAACCAAAACCCTTGCTGTCGTTAAACCATTTTACTGTTCCGTTTTTCATGGTGCTGTTCCTCCTTTCTTACATAGTTCTCAAGGTTTCAATCTGGAGGCAGCCATTTATAAAAACGGATTCTTCCCTCAATGAAACCGACCTGTCAATTAAGTTCAAGTCTTTAAAGATTAAACGTACTTTATCATCTTTTGGAAATAATGCAAGCTAATAAATAAAAATAATTTAACAGTCTTTGAAAAAGTTTGTTATAAAAATAACTGATGGCACCGAAAAAGTCCAATATCTGCAGATCATTTTCAATATTTATCTGTTAGAATCGGAAAAAGTTGTTGTTATCTCCGAGAGCATCCTTTTGGATGCCTGACTATGTGTGAAATTATCAGATGAGATTATTGATTTTTATTTTTCTTTTAATTGTGCCAATCAATGCATTCTGTATTGAAAAGGCAGATTTTGTGCTTGTGGTTAAGTCCGAGTCAAAACTCTATCTTCTTAAAAACGGTGAAATATTGTCTGAATTCCACGCAGTTTTCGGCACCAGCCCCAGGGGGCACAAATCAAGGCAAGGTGATGAAAAAACGCCAGAAGGGTTTTATGTGCTTGATTATAAAAAAGAAGACAGCGCATTTTACAAAGCCATTCGAATTTCATACCCAAACGAGAAGGACAAAAGGCGTGCCAGGCACCTGGGTGTTAACCCCGGCGGCAATATTATGATACACGGTCAAAGAAACGGCTTTGACTGGCTGTCATGGCTTACACAGAAGTCCAACTGGACAGATGGATGTATTGCCCTTTTAAACAGGGATATGGATATAGTATGGCAAAGAGTTGACGAGGGAACGCCCATAGAAATAAGACCATGACAGTCATCGGGAGGTGTTCTGCCCTTCAAAAGCTACTTTTTACGAAACCATCATATTTAAAAATTTGAAGCGCTCAGTGCTGGGAAAATATTATGCGCCGTTTTGCAATATGCTTTGTGTTATGCCTGTTTTTTACCCCGGCGGCCCTGTCTGCCTCCCCCCGGACCATAACATTTCTTCACACCAATGATTTTCATTCCCATCTCATGCCCTTTGCTCCGGAACTGGACTTTGTTGCCGGGCAAACATCTGTAGATGATACCAAAGGCGGCGTTGCGCGCATTGCCACCGTGCTTGCCAACGAGAGGGAAAAGCGTATAAATCCCGTGTTTACAGTTGACTCCGGTGATTTTACAATGGGAACGCTTTTTCATATGCTTGCCCGGGAGGAGTCCTTTGAGCTTTGCCTTATGCATGAGATGGACTACGACTATGTAACCCTTGGCAATCACGAGTTTGACATGTTCCCTGATGGCCTTGCCTCGACAATCACAACTGCACATCTGAAAAATCGGCTTCCGGAAATGGTTTTTTCAAGCGCGGTTTTCTCCGGTACAAGCAGTAAAGACGACACCCTTGAGCAAGTCTTTGACCAGGGACTTGTAAGACCCTACGCAGTTGCTGAAAAACAAGGGGTCCGGATAGGTTTTTACGGGATTATTGGCAAAATCGCAGCAGGTGATGCACCTTTTGCATCCCCTGTGACTTTTCGCGATCCAATTGAGGCATCCCGTGACATGGTTGAAATCCTACGGGAGCAGGAAAGAGTTGACATTGTTGTCTGCCTGTCCCATGCCGGCCTGGACATCGGTACCAGCTCCGAGGACAAGACAATGGCAGAGAAAGTTGACGGAATCGATATTATTATCTCCGGCCACTCCCACAGCCTTACCCCTGAGCCCATTGTTGTAAATGACACCATAATTGTGCAGGCAGGCAAATACGGTCAAGCGGTGGGTGTTCTTGATGTTATTTTCGAAAATGGCAAAGCGGTTGTCAAAAAATATAATCTAGTTGAAATTGATGACAGTATTGCGGCAAATCCCTTAATTCAATCCCGGATCAATGATTATATCGAAAAGATAGACGAACATATTTTAAAACAACATGGATTGTCATACTGGAAGATTATCGGTTCAACTGATTTTGATCTGACAATAGGCGAAAAGGAATCTACGGCGGGAAACCTTCTGGCCGATGCTGTGCGCTGGTATGCGCAAAAACATGACCATGATCCTCAGGATCCCCAAGCCCGCATTCAAATGGCTATAAAGGCAAACGGCGTTATCCGTGCAGGCATTTTAAAGGGCAAAACAGGCAGACTCGCAGTTGCCGACCTATTCCGCACCCTGCCTCTTGGAATAGGCATGGATGAGGATAAAACTCCTGGTTATCCCCTGGTTACCTGCTACATACACGGCTATGAGATAAAACGTGCCCTTGAGGTGGTAACCTCTGTTTACCCTCTTCGCGGCAGCGCCTATTTTCTCCAACTCTCAGGTGTAAGATTTACCTACAACCCATACCGCATGCTTTTTGACCGGGTGACAGACATTGAAATCCAGGCTCAGGACGGAAGCTACGAACCTCTTGATTATTCACGCTCCAATAAGCAGCTATACCGCATTGCAGCTAATATTTACGAGGCCACCTTTCTTAAGGTTATCGGCAGTTTTACGTATAATATACTTGAAATAGTTCCCAAGGATCGCAACGGCAACCCAATTGATTCCCTTGTTGATTTCCGTGTCGATGCCGACCCTTCCAGGCAGGGCATCCAGGAACTCAAAGAATGGGTTGCTGTAATGGAGTACATTTCAAGTTTCAAGGATCAGACAGGAGACGGCCTTGCTGACATTCCTGATCAATACCGCAGGCCGGAAGGCCGGATTACCGTAAAGGCCAGTTTAAACCCTGTAAATCTTCTTTACCCGTCAACCTTTGTAACCTGGATGGCAGCTGCGGCAGTAGGTCTTGCAGCAATTTTTGTATTTTTCGTTTTTCGCCTGGTGACAAGAAAAACGAGGAAAAAAAGAAAAGTCAGCAAATTGGGGTCAAATCTTTAGCCTTGACAAATGTCTGAATGTCCCATAAATTTATTCCATGGCCAGACAACTCCGCATTCAATATTCAGGCGCATATTATCATGTCACGGGCCGGGGAAACGAGCGGCGGGATATTTACAAGGACAATGACGATTATCTTATTTTCCTTGAAAAATTGTCGGATTCCCTTGAAGTCTATAATGTTTCCCTGCTGGGCTATGTGTGCATGAGCAATCATTATCATCTTCTGGTTACGACCCCGGAGGGGAATCTGTCGAGCCTCATGCGTCATTTCAATATCGCCTATACATCATATTTCAACCGCCGCCACAATCGTTCTGGTCATTTGTACCAGGGACGTTACAAATCTTACCTGGTCGATGCAGACAATTATTTAAAAGAAGTGTCCCGGTACATTCATCTCAACCCGGTGAGAGTCAAACCATATGCCGGGATGGAAACAGATCAGCGAATCAAGATTTTAAATGGGTTTTCTCGCAGCAGTTTTCCCGGATATACGAATACAAAAAAGCGGGATGATTTTGTCCATTACCAGACAGTGCTTGAGTATTTCGGAGGGGACACGAAAGAAGGGCGGGCCTCATACCGGCAGTTTGTTTATCGAGGTCTGAACAAAGTCGAGTCAAGTCCTCTTGACATAGGAAAAGGAAACGGGATTATCGGTTCCTATGGCTTTATCAGCCAAATCAAAGAAAAATACCTGATCGATCAGACCTCAGTCCGGGAGCAACCAAATTTAAAAGTGATCCGCTCGTCGTATAGCCCTGAAAAATTGATTGACGCCTTCTGCACATTAACCGGAAATGACCGGAATGAGATCTGTCGGCGGGGTAAAAATTCAACGGAGCGATCCATGCTGATGGAACTCCTTTATCGGTTTTGCAGTATTAAGCAGCCTGAAATCGGCAGATATCTTGGAAATATCGATTACAGTTCAGTCAGTATTTCAAGGAAACGATTGAGACTGAAAATGGAAAAGGATCCTGCCCTGAAACAACGATTTGACAGGCTTGTGGATGATTTGTCAAAACTAAAGATTTGACCCCATATGGAAATCGTCATAGTTACAACCATTCTGGTCATCACGCTTGTTTTGCTGATTACCGAACGTATCCCCCTTGACCTGACCGCCATCGGTATTATGGTGGCCCTTATGGTCACGGGCATTTTAACACCCACACAGGCCGTGGCCGGGTTTTCCAATCCGGCCGTGATCACGGTGGGCGCCATGTTCCTGATCAGCCAGGCGATGATCCGCACCGGCGTTGTCGGTTTGATCGGCCAGCAGGTGATGGACCTGACCCGTGGCCGCTCCTGGCTGGCCATGTTGGTGGTCTTGTTAATTGTGGCGGTATCGTCGGCGTTTATCAACAATACGCCGGTGGTGGTGCTCTTTATCCCCGTTATCATGAGTATGGGCTGTCGGCTGGGCTTTAGTCCGTCGAGGTATCTGCTCCCTGTTTCGTATATATCAATTTTAGCCGGCACCTGCACGCTCATCGGCACCTCCACCAATATCATCGTCAGCGATCTGTCCGCCCATTACGGCTATGGCCCTTTGGGCATGTTCGAACTTGCCGGGGCGGGCTTGCCCATTGCCATTATTGGCCTGGTGATCATCATGGTCGGCGCAAGGTTTGTCATGCCCGATTTTGTCAATCCAACCTGCGAGCTGGAGAACCAGCCCAAGCGCCGTTACCTGGCCGAACTGACAGTGCCGCGCGGCAGCAATCTGGTAGACCAGGATTCATGCCTTGCGCTGAAGGAAAAATACCCGGACATTGAGGCCGTACAGTTGATCCGCTATTCGCATATTTTCCAACCCTGCCGCGACCATGTCACCATTGCACCCGACGATCTGCTGTTGGTCAAAGGTTCCCCCAATGATCTGAACCACCTTCTGGAAGGCAGGGATGTGGCCCTGCCGCTTTCGCAAGAAGGGCTCAGTTTCAGCGGTCCGAATGAAACTGTCATGCTTGAACTGATCATACCCCCTCAGTCCGACCTGCTCGGTCAAACCTTGAACGAAACATATCTGGTACGCGATCAGGGCCTGCACATTGTGGCAGTTGAGCGAAGCGGGCTGCACTATACTGAAAAGAAAATCCGCGATATTAGGTTGAGACTCGGTGATATCCTGCTGGTTTGGTGCCGCGCTGACCATGTGGACCGTTATCGCGGACGCAATGACTGGATTGTGGTAGAAGATGTGCACCAGGAGATAGTACACTCCCGCAAGGCTCCCCTGACCGGGGTGATCTTTGCTGCCATGGTGGCAGCCGCCGCCAGCGGTCTGGCCAACATCATGGTATGTGTCCTGGCCGCGGTCTTTCTGATGATGCTGCTCGGCTGCCTGCCTCTCAAGGAGGCTTATCGCGCTATGCAAAGCAACGTGCTGATGCTGATTGCCGGCACTATTGCACTGGGCACAGCCATGGATCAGACCGGCGCGAGCCAATATTACGCTGAATTGTTTCTGGGCGCCTTAAAAGGATTCTCGCCTCAAATGGTTTTAGGCGGTTTTATTCTTCTGACCAGCATCAGCACCCAGGTGTTGAGCAACAATGCCACCGCCGTGTTGCTGCTGCCCATAGCCATCTCCACCGCTCTGGGACTGGGGGTGGATCCCAAACCGTTTATCGTCGCGGTCTGCTTTGGCGCCAGCGCCTGCTTTGCCACCCCCATAGGCTATCAGACCAACCTGATGGTATATGGGCCCGGCGGCTACCGCTTCAGCGACTACCTTAAACTGGGCATCCCGCTCAACCTGATGGTGATTGTGGGGGCAACCTTTCTGGTGCCGATATTCTGGCCGTTTTAGGGGTCAAATCTTTAATCTTGACAAATGGCCAAGTATCTCATAAGTTCAGTTCATGGCCAGACAACTTTGCAATTAATATTCAGAAGCATATTAACATGTTATCCCTTTCCACTGTTTATTGTACAGGCATGGACCGAAAGCATTGTTGTTGTGGATGATGAAATCAAGACGGTGAGCCCACAAAATTTTAGGGAAAACAGATGAAGGCCGCAAGTTCTAAGACCAAAAGGTTTCCGGATCAAAGAAGCGACCAAAAAACAATTTATCGCCAGCAGCAGATGCTGGATAAATATTTCGGTCCCTTGAAGCAGGTTTTTGAATCGGTATCCGAAATTGTCCTGATCATAAATCACAACAGGCAGATCGTGTTTTTCAATTCAGTCTTTTCCTGCCTTTCGGTGGTGGATGATCCGGATAATTTACATGGAATGCGGCCCGGGGAAGCACTGGGATGCGTCAATTCAGCTATCCATCCCAGCGGGTGCGGCAGTTCAGAGTTTTGCACTCAGTGCGGGGCTGTAAAAAGCATGCTTCCGGCACTTAGAAACAAGGCCGGCCTGCAGGAGTGCCGTATACTGAGGAGCAATAATTCAGAGGCGCTGGACCTGCTGGTAAGAACAACACCTCTTGAAATAAGAAATCATTTTTTTGGTATTATGGCCATCACTGATATAAGCCATGAAAAACGCAGA
>JAABTZ010000070.1 GCA_011389605.1 Desulfobacteraceae bacterium | reverse complement strand
TCAAGATCAATGGCGGCCAGCATCACTTTGCACCCCATTCGGGCTGCTGCAAGAGCGGCCTCGCATCCGGCATGCCCGGCGCCAACCACTATTACGTCATATTTTTTTGTGTTAGGGCTCATTGCACTGCTTTTGTCTCTGTGATAATGCCTTTATAAAAACAGGCGCATACTTTTCTAAATTTAGGATCAGGGCCCTGTTTGGTCAAGGCTTTTGATTTGCGGGGCACAAAAATTCATGGAAAACAGCTACACAGACCTTAACACCTATTTGCGCGGCATATTCGGCTGCCGGGTTCAAAAAATAACCATAGATGCCGGCCTTGGCTGCCCCAATCGAGACGGCACCCTTTCACGCGCCGGGTGCATCTACTGCAATCAGCTGGGTTCGGGCACTGGCGCCCATGCCCTGAAAAAATCCATAAGCTGTCAGGTGCAGGAAGGAAGAACCGCTCTTTTCCGGCGCTACAAGGCAAAAAAATTCATTGCCTACTTCCAGTCCTATACCAATACATATGCCCCGGCAGAAAGGCTAAAACAACTCTATGACGAGGCCCTTGAATCCAGTGACATGGCAGGGCTTTTTGTGGGCACGCGACCCGATTGCGTGGATGACGAAAAACTCGATCTTATAGCCGGCTACCAGGACCGGCACCTGGTATGGGTGGAATACGGTTTGCAGTCTGCCCATGACCAGACCCTTTCATTGATAAACCGGGGCCATGATTTTGCAGCCTTTGCCAGGGCTGTGGATGCCTCGCGCAAGCGAAAGATAAATGTTTGCGCCCATGTTATTCTGGGCCTGCCCGGGGAATCAAAAGCCCAAATGATGCAAACCGCAGATATTCTTTCGGGCATGAACATAAACGGGGTCAAGATTCATCTGCTCTACGTGGTAAAAAATACCACGCTTCACCATTGGTACCAGCAGGGCAAATACACTTGCCTTACCCATGATCAGTACGTGGATCTGGTGTGCTCCTTTCTGTCACGCCTGAGAAAGGATATTGTGATCCAGCGGCTGACCGGCGACCCCCACCCCAGCGAGCTCATAGCCCCGGCTTGGGCAAAAAACAAGACCGAAACCTTAAACCGCATCCGAAGCAACCTGGAAAAAAACAATTTGTACCAGGGCATTTACACAGACTTAAAATAAAAATACCGGCCCGCGGGCCGGCATTAATTTAAAAGACAATGGCGGAGAGAGAGGGATTCGAACCCTCGATGGAGGTTTCCCCCCATACTCGCTTAGCAGGCGAGCGCCTTCAGCCGACTCGGCCATCTCTCCGCATTTTCAAACAGTTTTTTAAACACGGGTAAAAGTGGCGGAGGGAGTAGGATTCGAACCCACGGAGCTTTCGCTCAACGGCTTTCAAGGCCGCCGCCTTAAACCACTCGGCCATCCCTCCCATCCGACAGCTTATCTTCTTACCAGAGCGGAAACCACCAGGTCAATGGTTTTTTCCGTTTTCCTGACTGGGCCGGGCCTTATTGTACCGGTTGTATGCCGGTTGTGTATTGACAGGAATTTTATATGCCTTATTATAGGAATTGTTGATTTTTTTTTATTATTCACCAAGCATGATGCACTCGTAAAAAGTCGCTTTTAGACGGCTTGGAAAAAAGTTCAAGATCAAGGATGGGGCAATTTCGAAGAATTCAGATGAACGCAGATGAAATTCTTCAGGGATTGCGCGTAACTGCAATATTGGACTTTTTACCAAGCGTCAGGCATAAATGTTTGACCCCACACAGCAAGTTTTTCATGGAGCCGGCAAAAAATGAAACAAAAATACACAATTGTAAAAGACAGTCAGACAGGCGCACTTACTATTCAGGAGCATGCCGAATTGAGCAAGGATATGTTTTCTTTGGTATGTGAGCAATCCTATGAACAAAACCAGATTCTAAAAGCACTGTCAGAAGGCCGGAAGGCTTTGATTGGCACTCTTCGAACTCCCAACCTGTATCCTGTTGCTGATTACATTGAAAAAATTGCAGATACCGTTGCCCAGCTTTATGAACAAAAGAAGGCTCCGGGCAATCCTGTGGAACTTGTTTTCGATGATGTAGAACTCTTTCAGCGGGAAGAAGAAAATCAGGAAGTCGAAGAGGAAGATTCCGTGGAAATTGACGACCTGCTAGACGATGAAACCCCGGATGACCAAACTCCGGACGATGAAACCCCGGATGATGAAACCCAGGATGAAGACAAATCCCAGGACAAAAAGAAGTAATTTGCCGGGATTATAAACATAAGGAGATCAGGCAGTGTTTGAGACCAAAGAAGAAGTGTTTGAAAAAATAATGCAGCAGGAAAAGCCGGTTTGCCCTCACTGCGGCGAGGAAATGAAAATATGGGAAATCCCCCCCATAGCCGTAGGAGACGGGCTTGGCTGGGATTCTCCATATATGTATGTATGCTTTAACGACCAGTGCCCGCTGTTTAAAGAAGGGTGGGACAATCTGTGGGAAAACTATGCCCACCGGGCTTCATACCGCTGCATCAAAAGTCCCCGCGGCAACAATTTTGAAGTCATGCCTGTATTCAGCTCCATGGGAGGGCAGGGGCAAATCATTGATGAGGAAGTAGTAGCCGCTCAGGAGGCGCTTAAGGAATCCATCAAAAAAGGATTTTCCATCCTGGCGGAATGCTATGTTTCAAAGGACTCTGTGACCTGCGTCCAGCTTCTGCTTGACCCCTCGGAGCCGGCCAGGGTACGGATGAAGGCTGCGGAAATGGCAGGTGACCTGGCGGGCATAGAGGCACTGGAAGTGCTTAACAACCGGAATTTCGGCAATGAACTGCTTCAGGACAAGGCCAATGAAGCCATTGCCAGAATTCACGAGCGGCATTTTACCCGGGAATGTCCGTTTTGCGCGGAAATCATCAAAAATCGGGCAAAAATCTGCAAGCACTGCAGCAAGGACGTTGCCGGAGTATAAGACCAGAATCTGCCTACAACCGGGATGACCGGCTTATCTGCCGGCATCCCGGAAAATCTTTTGCATATCGGTTTGTTCAAGGGGAATGTCAAAGCGCAGATGGATTGAATAATCGTCAAAGGCTTGGGACTGCACCGCGGTTATACGGCCATCCCGGTCAAAAAAAAGACTGCCGGCCTGGTCTTTTGAATTCACATCCAGCCTGACCCTCATCCGGCGGCCCAGAAGCATGCGCAAGCTTTCGGGGCGGGAGGTTTTTATCAGAAACGACACCCCCCCTGCAGAAATATCTGCCATCTCGCCTTTATAGGCTTTTCCGATAAATTTTCCCGCTTTGTCCAGCAACTGAAATGAAAGAGATCCTCCAACCGGTATGCGACTGTGATGCCTGCGTTCCAGGCCTTTTTCTTTAAGCTCCTTGTGAATCCACTCCTGATTTTTGCAAAATTCGTAAAGCCTGGATTCAAGAAGAGGGGTGCTGTCTTTCCATTTTTTCAGCACATCACTGTGCACACGGGTGATTTTCACAGCAGTCATTGCAATTACGGAAACCGTTGATACAGTGTTTGAAAAAAAGGTTTCATGGCCGAACACATGACTGGCTCCCAGGGTTTTTAAATACAATTGCTCGCTGTCACGGTCAAACACAACCTTTGCTTCGCCCTTGTTGATAAAATACAAATACCTGCAAACTTCTCCCTGCTCCATGATGGTCTTGCCCGGGGCAAAATCCAGGGCCTCCATGGCATAGTAAAGGGCGTTTCCTTCCTCGGTGGAAAGCGATTCATAGAGCCGTGCCCATAGTTGCAGGTGATCCGAATCAAGTCCCTGTTTCCTGGCTTCCTCTATGGCTTCTGCTGCCCTGACTATTTCTGTGATTGCCATGGGATCAACATTGTAAAGCTTTTCATTTAATGCCTCGGCTTTTTCAAAATTCTTATCCCGGGCATGGGAGACAATAAGGTCGAAAAGCAATTTGACTGCTTCTTCCCGGTTGTCCAGGGCTATATACTGATCCACCATTTTCTCTTTTTCTTTTAACTCCTCATGGCTCACGTCAAACCTCCTTTAAAGGGGTCTTCTTTTATCCGCGTTTGATATTTGCCAGGGCCTTCAGGGCAGCGGACCGGACAGTCTCAGTATATCCCCGAAAAAAACCTTTGGTGCGGACAATCTTTTCCAGCGCGGAAACGGCTTCCTGTGCCTGCATTCTGCCCAGGACTTCACAGGCCTTTGCCCTTATTTCATCCTGCACGGCTTTATTTTGCCAAAGCGACCTTGATTCAACAAGGTTTACCAGATACGGCACCGCTGGCCGGTACTTCAATGCGCCCAGCACTGATATAATATAGCCGACCAGGTTGGGATCAACTGCGGGGATATGCTTAAGCAGCATATCCCCGCCTTTTTCGCCGCCTATAGCCTGGATGCTTTTAACAGCTTCCAGCTGAATCCGGTAATCAGGATACATGAGCATCGGCTCAAGATCGGACAGATGGGATTGATCCCCAACCCGGCCCAGCAGAAGAGTCAGGTTCCTGATATAGTACCAGGGCCCTTTCTGGCCCAGCCTGTCGACCACCGGTTTGGCCGCAGGCCTGCCCATTCTGGAGATTGCCTGCACTATGCGGTTGCGCTCGGACATGCCGTGACTGTCACGGAGCCGGTCAAGAAGACGCTCAATTGTGGTCGATCCCAAAATGACCAGGCTGTAGATATCGTCTTTGCCGGAATCAGACGTTTTCCTGGGCTCCTGAAGAAGCATTTCCAGAATGTGATCAGTGGAAAGGTTTTGCAGCATATTGGCTGCCAGCGCCTGGATGGCCTCTTCTTTTGAAAGGTCGCCGTCTTTGATCAGAGCATAGGCTTCCAGTATGTGATCGGCCTCACCGGCAAGATTGCCCTGGGTGAGAATGGTTTGAGCCAGGTTTTCCAGTCTGCCGGTGACGCTTTGATATTCAGCCGAAATGGTTTCCTCGGCCCTGATCCATTCAACCAGTTTCTTAGAAAGGGCAATGCGCTTTTCCAGCAATTGTCCGGCTTCCATTTTTTCGTCAATTTCAGCCATTATCCCGGCAACGGCTTTGCGCACTTCAGGCGAATCATACAAAAGCGACTTTTTCATCTGTTGGGTCAAAGCTTCCAGCATGTCATCCTTATTCTTATCCATGATCTGTGAGACCATTTTGGGCAGAAGCTCTATGATCCGCGTGTCGGCAAGGGGTGTTCTGTCACCTTTTAAAATCCGGGTCAGTGCATCCCTTCCGATTTCCGCCGGGCTGCGGTAAACTGTCTCTTGTGCCGACTGATCCGGCGGCGGCTGGAACTTATCGAGCAACTCCCGGAGCTTTCCGGTATCCAGCAGGGCCTTTACATCCTCGTCCATATCAGGAAGCGCTGCGGCGATAAAACCAAGGATCTGCTGTCTGTCTGAATCCGACACTTTCTCCAGGGAATCAATCATCCGGGTGAGCATGGAGTCTATATCTTTTTTTGCCGCCTCTGGTTTTGCCTCTATAAGATAGCGGGCCCCGGCTTGAAATACCCCGGCAAACCAACCGGGGCTGCCGGCCATTTCACGCACCTGGTCAATTGTTTTTTGATCCACGGATTGCTCACCGATTAGATACCTGACAAAATCCTCATCGCTGATATCAAGTCCTGAGACTATCTGGTGGTCGGAATCCATCTGAACGTAAACTTTTTCATCAATGGCGATATGGGAAATTGCCTGATCCGCCATCATCTTTGCCAGGCCACCGGCGTCTGCAGCCTGCCGGGAAAAATTTTCCATCAACTGCAGAAAGTTCGAAATTTCCGGACGGGTCACACCAGGGAAAAAAGTAAGGCTTTTGATGTTGGAATCCAGCATCAGGGATAAAAAGGAGCGGATCTGAGGCTTTTGCTGCTCTTTTTCAGGCAGGGGCTCGCCGTTTATCAGCAATGTTTTTTCAGATTCGGCAAATTCCAGGGATGAAGAAACAGCAAGGGCCTCGTTTAACGCCTTTTCCAGGCGTTCAAGGGAATTTTGAATAATTGCGCTTGAAGGCGGATACAGGCGAATGTTGGTAATCGACGCGTTTAAGACGAATAAAAAATCAACGGCCTGTTTTTTCATTTAAGCCCCTTTCAGGCTTTCAGCCTGAGCCATCCAGTCCCTGCCTTAAAGAATTGACATTCATGCTGTCATAAGACCTGAATATCAAATATTCTTTTTCCAGGCGCTTTTCAGGCAAACATACACGCCGGGCCTGGCTGAAAAGCTCAAGAGCCCTGCCGGCCTCCGGCAGAGCCTCCGTGCCTTCTCCAATCTGATTTCCGGAAACCGCATCATATACAAAAGCGGTCTGCCCGTCGGAGGCGGCGGCATATGGAACGATAAAATCCGGCCGCAGGATCCGGGCGGCGGAGACCACCTCTTTTTGCCTGGAATCCAGTGAACCGGCCGCGCATTTAATGACCATGAAAGGATTACTTTCCACAAAAACAACCAGGTCAAGAGCTGATGTATAAACTTTTCCGGCAATTATAAAATTAACAGGCATATCCACAGCAATGTCGGCCGGCAAAAAACCCTTTTGCTCTACAAGAAGTCTCTCAACGGCCTGGCGGTTGGCTTCGGCCCCAACGCCGGCTATGGGCTTTCCGGTAATATAATCGGTTATCATCTCATATGGTTTAATTGTTTTCATTGGTCTGCTCTGCTGCTGTTTTTGTTTTTCAGGTACGGATCAGATTTTTTCCTGTCATTTCCGCAGGCTGATCAACCCCCATTAGATAAAGTATAGTGGGTGCGATATCGCCCAGCACCCCGGTTTCCAGAACCACGTCCTTTAAACCGTCTCCAAAGAGCACAAACGGCACCGGATTCATGGTATGGGCAGTATGGGGTGAGCCATCGGAATTGCGCAGCAGGTCGGAATTGCCGTGGTCCGCGGTGACCATGGATGCATATCCGAGCTTTCGGGCACTGGTTATAACCTTTTTAACGCACCGATCCACAACTTCAGATGCCTTTATTGCCGCTTCCATAACACCGGTGTGGCCAACCATGTCCATGTTTGCAAAATTGATGACAATCAGGTCATATTTTTCAGATTCAATTAGGGCAACGGCTTCATCTGCCACTTTAAAGGCGCTCATCTCAGGTTTTTCGTCATAAGTCCCAACATCCCTGGGGGAAGGAATAAGCTTTCGGTCCTCATTTTCAAAGGGGGTTTCCTCGCCGCCGTTGAAAAAATAAGTCACATGGGCATATTTTTCGGTTTCCGCAAGCCTGAGCTGGTGCAATCCCCTGCGGCTGATGACTTCTCCCAGGATTTTTTTCAGGCCCACCGGTCCGAAGGCCACGGGCAGATCAAAGGACTCATCATACTGGGTCATGCATACATAGCCGCAAAGCCGGGGAAATTTTTCCCGGGCAAAGTGTTGAAAATTTTTTTCTGTAAAAGCCCGGGTTATCTGCCGGGCCCGGTCCGGACGGAAATTGTAAAAAACAATACCATCTCCGTCCTGCACGGTGCCAGGGGAATTTTGACCTGAATCCGTTATCGCGACAGGTTTTACAAATTCATCTGTTTCTTTTCTGCTGTAGGCATTTTTAACCGCAACTTCGGGATCAGCCTCTTTTTCCCCCAGGCCCAGGGTATAGAGATCATATGCCTTACGGGTCCGGTCCCACCTGGTGTCGCGGTCCATGGCATAATACCGGCCACACAAAGAGGCAATTTGCGCAAAGGGATATTGCCGCAAGTATTTTTGAATACGACCCACATAGTCTATCCCGCTGTCAGGCGGGCTGTCCCTGCCGTCTAATATGGGATGAATAAAAACCTTTTCAAGACCGTACCGACCGGCCATTTCCACCAGGGCAAAAAGATGCTCCAGCTGGCTGTGAACCCCGGCATCCGAGGCAAGACCCATCAGGTGAAGGGCCGAGCCCCTGGCGCGCACATTTTCCATCACCTCTGCCAGGGCCGGATTTTCAAAAAAAGATCCGTCTTTTATGGCCAGATCAATTCGAAGCAAAACCTGGTGCACCACACGACCCGCACCAATATTGAGATGACCAACCTCTGAGTTACCCATTACCCCGTCGGGAAGACCCACTGCCTGGCCCGTGCATTCAAGCCTAGTGTTTGGCCAATCTGAAAGCAGCCCGTCAAGAAATGGCGTATCTGCAACTGATATGGCATTATCCGGCCCGGGATTTCCCAATCCCCAGCCATCGAGAATCAACAACAGGCATCGCTTACCTGGCAGGTCATTCATTTATATTTTCCGTCCTTTCCGATAGTTCTGCAAATTCAGGAAGCTTTAAGACTTCAATGCACCGGGCGTCGGCCCACAGGCTTTCCAGATCGTAAAACCGCCTCACCGGTTCATAGAAGACATGGATGACAACATGGCCGTAATCAATCAATGCCCACTGTCCGTCTTTGACACCTTCAATGCCAAGGGGCCTGATACCTTTTTTTTTAAGCTCTGACTCTATAAATTCGGCAATGGCAGACACCTGCCGGTTGGAGCGACCGCTGCAGATAATGAAGGCATCAGTTACATCCGTGATCCGGCGAACATCTAGGACCACAGGCTCCATTGCCTTTCGGCCCATGGCCGCGCAAACAAACGGCCTCCACTCAGATTCCAGCTCAGGGTCTGTCATACATACAACCTTTTTTGATAAATATATGTCTCTGTGGTTTCAGGCACCAGGTACCGGATGGATTTTTGTCCCGCCACAAGCCGTCGTATATTTGTGGCTGAAATATCAATGGCCGTTGCCTTAAACCGGTAAATGGTTTTCATGCGCGGATGAACAAAACAGCTGGTTTCAGGATCATAGCGGTATTGTTTTGAAATGCGGCTCAAAATCACATCTCTCATTGTCTCTGTTTGATCTGCGCGGGCACCTGACAGCTCCGGACAAGCGGGTCTGGAAACCACTATCACTTCTATACGTTCAAAAAGATTCTGAAAAGATTTCCAGGTCTCAACCTCCATGAAGGCATCCATGCCCATGATCAAACTGCAGCCGGAATCCCGGGGAAGCACTGAAAAAATCTGTTCCACCGTATCAATGGTATAGGATCGGCCGCTGCGGAGCAGCTCCACATCAGATACTTCAAAATAAGGGTTTTCGGCTGTGGCCTCTTTGAGCATAAAATAGCGGTCCACACCCGGTGCAAGACCCTGATCTGTTTTGTGAGGCGGCCGGCCGGCCGGAATAAAATAAACTTTATCAAGCCTGAACCGCTCGCGCACCTCCTCGGCTATTCTCATGTGACCCAGATGAACAGGATTAAAGGTGCCGCCGAAAATACCAGCCTTCATAGCCATACCGCCTTTGCCGGATTTAAGACCGGATCTGACCATCTCCCATGACCACAAATTTGGTGGTGGTCAGCTCCCGGATACCCATGGGGCCGAAGGCATGCAGCTTGGATGTGCTGATTCCCATTTCCGCACCCAGCCCAAGCTGTCCTCCGTCATTAAAACGGGTGGAGGCATTGACAATAACAACAGATGAATCCGCCTCCCTTAAAAACCTTCGGGCACGCTTATAATCTGTAGTAACAATGGCCTCGGTGTGTCCGGAGCCGTATGCGGCAATGTGTTCCAGGGCCTCATCCATGCTTTCCACAATCTTTACGGCCAAAATAAGATCCAGGTATTCAGCGGGCCAGTCATCTTCTGATGCGGCAGACACGTCCGGCAGCAGCTGCCGGGTGCGTTCACAGCCCCGCAGTTCAACGCCTGCCTCTGAAAACCGCCTTGCGGCTGCAGGCAGAAAGGCTTCTGCCGAATCCTGGTGTACCAGAAGGGTTTCCATGGCATTGCAAACTCCCGGGCGCTGTACTTTTGCGTTTAGACAAATTTCTGCCGCCATTTGCAAATCAACAGTGGAATCAACATAGACGTGACAAACGCCCTTATAGTGCTTGAGCACGGGGATTTTTGAATTTTCCACCACAAACCTGATCAATCCCTCGCCCCCGCGGGGTATGATCAAATCCACGTGTTCTTCCTGCTGCAGAAGAATATTGACCGCTTCCCGGTCCCGAACAGGCACAAGCGCCACGGAATTTTCCGGCAGACCAGCCTCTGAAAGACCCCTTGCAGCAACAGAGGCCAGGGCCTGATTGGAATGCAGGGATTCAGATCCTCCCCTTAATATTACTGCATTTCCGGACTTTATGCAAAGGCCGGCCGCATCTATTGTAAC
>JAABTZ010000069.1 GCA_011389605.1 Desulfobacteraceae bacterium | reverse complement strand
CCACCATGCGGCCGGCTGCGCATACAACCGTATTGCCTTCGGTCATGCCCTGATCGTAAGAGGCCACGCCATTTTGAATGTCGGAAACCGTGTGAGTTGCCTCAAAATCATTAGGAAACAAATCCACGCCGGCAGCTGTGAGTGCCTCTACTTTTTCCCTTCGTTTTGCGATTACATCCGTTGCCTGAATCTGCGCCATGAATGCTCCAGTTTTTTTAAATGATTAAGGGGCTTGCTATCCCATTTACCGGTTGGTGTCAAGGATTTTGCAGGTTGGAAAAACAGGATGGAAACCACGAAAAACCCTTGTCATGTCAGCGCAACTCAGGTTCAGCGGCTGTTTTCTGCCCGGCATCTGTCTGCAGGCGCAGAGTAACGATGGTGCCTTCATCAGGTGAGCTTTCAATATGCACAAGCCCCCCATATGCATTGATGATCTGCTGAACAATGGACAGTCCCAGCCCGGTGCCCCGGGATTTTGTCGAAAAAAAAGGGTCAAAAATCCGGGCTATCATATCCCGGGAAATCCCGCATCCACTGTCTGCAATATCAATACATGCCTGGTTTTTCCTGCACGGGTAAAGCCTGATTTCAATACTGCCATGCCCGTCAATGGCTTCTGCGGCATTGTTTATCAAATTCCACATCACCTGTTTGAAATGCTGAGGATCCATGCGTGCATAAATTGCCCCGGCAAGATCTGTTTGTATATCAATGCCGGAGCGAAACACAGGATCGGAAGCAATAAGGGTTACGATTTCCGAGATTGCACGGTCCAGTCTTATGGTTTCAACCTTTCCCTGCCCGGGCCGGGCGAACATCAAAAAATCAGTAACCAGGGTGGAAAGCCGGTCGGCTTCCCTGAGGGCAATCTGCATGAGCCGCTCCTGATTCGGATCGTATGGGAGCTGATCGCGCAGCATCTGGATTGAACCCCTCAGGGAGGCCAGGGGGTTT
>JAABTZ010000068.1 GCA_011389605.1 Desulfobacteraceae bacterium | reverse complement strand
AACCTCATGGGCCAGACCCGCTGCCATTTCCCCCACCGCAGCCAGCCTCTCCACACGTTTCATCTGGTCTTCCATGGCCCACAGGTCCCGCTTGGCGGCCTTCTCCTGCTCGGATAAAAAACCGCTTAAAAATGCCACTGCATAAAAAGCAACAATGTTAAACAGCAGTTTGTATATTATATATGGCCAGTCATAATTGGTGATCAGAAAATGGGTTTGATCGCCCAGGGGGTGGATTAATCCGTAATATTCCAGATCAATTAAAACACCGTACTGAATGGCGCAAAGAGTGGCTGTCACCATGCCGCCGGGCCGGTATATGACCATGGCCGCATATACAATCACCACCAGGTAAAGGAAGGCAAATATACTGGAAAATCCGCCGGTGATAAAGATTATGAGGCTCACGGCGGCCGTGTCCGCGGCAATCTGAAGATAGGCAAAAAGGATGAGCCTTTTTAGCCGGGCGACAAGAAGAAGATACACGGCCGATAAAACCAACAGGAACAGGGCCACCAGCATGAGCCAATCCAGGGAACCGGCTGCCAGGCCCAGATCCGTCCCGGGGCGCGAGGAGGCGGCAAATGCAGATCCCAGCATTACAAACCCAAACAGTGCCCGGAAAAAGATCACCCATCTGAGTTTGCGGTAGAGATCCTGCTCCGGCTTGGTGCGTGCGGCAGTCATTTTCATGGGAAAATCAGGAAATCGCCCCTGCAAGCTTAAATATGGGCAGGTACATGGAAATCACCAGGCCGCCGATGGTAACACCCAGAAACACCAGCATAAAGGGCTCAATCAGGGATGTCAGGTTATCCACGGCCTGATCCACTTCCTCTTCGTAGAAATCTGCAATTTTTTCCATCATGGCGTCAATGGCGCCGGTGGATTCACCAACGGCGATCATCTGGCAGACCATGGGGGGAAACACCCCGGTTTCAGACAGAGGCTCGGCAATGGTCTGCCCTTCTGCAATACCCGTGCGCACCTTATAGACAGCGGTTTCAATGCTTTTATTGCCCGCGGTCCTGGCCACGATGTCCAAAGCCTCAAGAATTGCAACGCCGCTTGCAAGCATGGTCCCCATGGTCCGGGTAAACTTTGCCACGGCAACTTTGCGTACCAAAATGCCCACAACAGGCAAACGCAGCAGCATCTCATCAATTATGGCACGCCCTTTTTCAGTTTTGTAAAACCGCCGGAAGGCAAAAATAAACAGCACGATAGCGCCGATTATCCAGAGTATGTTGCCCTTGACAAAACGGCTCATGCCTATGACTATCTGGGTGGGCGCTGGCAGGGCCTTGCCGAAATCGGCAAACATTTCCTCAAATACCGGGATCACGAATACCAGGATTACGGCCACCACAAGAACCGCAATTATCAATGTGACAATGGGGTATGTCATGGCTCCCTTGACCTGGGCCTTTAAACG
The DNA here is from genome assembly GCA_011389605.1 of Desulfobacteraceae bacterium. Classification (GTDB taxonomy): domain Bacteria; phylum Desulfobacterota; class Desulfobacteria; order Desulfobacterales; family Desulfosalsimonadaceae; genus Desulfosalsimonas. Next base: position 7,917 of record JAABTZ010000068.1, on the reverse strand, counting down.
GGCAGCCTTTTCCATGTAGGTTGAAAGCCTTCGCAAAATCACGTCCAGAATACCGCCTGCCTCGCCTGCGGCCACCATGTTGACAAACAACGAATCAAAATGATTGGGATATTTTTTCAGTGATTCGGCAAGGGTCTGCCCGCCTTCCACAGACTGCTTGATGTCTTTTAACATCTTTTTAAAGGTTTGGTTTTCCTGCTGCGACTGAAGAATCTCAAGGCACTGGATGATGGGCAGCCCGGCATCTATCATGGTGGAAAACTGGCGGCAGAAAATAATAATATCATGATGTTTGACCTTGGGCTGCAGAAAGGAGACATTTTCAAACAGGTCTTTTGGCTTTTTTTTAATCTTGCTCGGCGCAATGCGCTGCCGGCCAAGTATTGTCCGGACTTCGTTTTCCGTGGATGCTTCGATCTCTCCCTTGCGGATCTGATTGTTGCGGTCCTTGCCCTCCCACTGAAAAACAGGCATTTGTCCCCCCTTGCAAAATGGTTCAGGAAAGATATTTTATTTGTGCCGCACAGACATAGCGCCGAAGCCAGGCTGCCCTAATATCACTTTTATGCTCTCGTAAAAAGTAAGTTTTTGGATGGTTTCGTAAAAAGTTCAAGATCAAGGCTTGCGCAGCTTCGAAGAATGCAGTGTACTTTAGCTGTACGTGAAATTCTTCAGAAATTGCGCGAACGCAGATATTGGACTTTTTAGGGTGCCATCACTTTTTACGGTTGAAAAACACTTGTTATCATAATAAAGACTAAAAAACAAACATTTATATCACCAGGCAGAGCACAAACGCCCAACACACAGGCCCGGAAAGTGACAAATACAGCCTTGCAGTCTGATCTGATAACCATCATTACCACACATACAAACGCCGATTTTGACGCAGTTGCCTCCATGCTCGCCGCCCAGAAACTTTATCCCGGCGCCCTGGTGGTTTTCCCGGGCTTTCATGAAAAAAACATGAAAAATTTCTTTGTCAGCACCATGGCATATCTTTTTCACATGGCAAACTACCGGGAAATCAAGCCCGAGCACATAGGACGGCTGGTAATTGTCGACACCCGGCAGGCAAGCCGCATCGGCGATCTAAAAGAACTGCTGGAGCGTCCCGGCATTGAAATACATGTCTACGATCATCACCCTCAACTGAAAGACGACATACGTGCTGACTTTGAAATCTACCGTTCCACTGGCGCAAACGTCACCATGCTAATTGACCTTATCCGGGAAAAAAGCATTCCTGTCAACCCGGATGAGGCAACAATTATGTGCCTTGGAATTTATGAGGACACGGGCGCTTTTACCTATGCCTCCACCACGCAGGATGATTTCACGGCCGCGGCCTGGCTGCTAGGCAAAGGTGCCAGCCTAACCACTATTTCAGACCTGATCGCAAAGGAAATGGACCCCCAGCAGATAGCCCTGTTAAATGATATGTTCCATTCAGCCGTCCACTATCCGGTCAAAGGAAAAGATGTGGTCATAACAACGGTCTCACGGGAGGAATACATCCACGATCTGGCATTTCTGGTCCAGAAAATGCTGAAGATTGAAAATCTGAGCGCTATTTTTGCCATCGCCCTGATGAAAAACAAAATTTATATTGCGGCCCGCAGCAGAACCCCGGATGTGGATGTGGGGGCAATTGTGCGCGAAATAGGAGGCGGGGGCCATAGTTTTGCCGCGGCGGCATCCATCAAGGACAAAACCCTGGCACAGGTGGAAAACCGAATCATTGATCTGCTTAAACAACATGTCAAATCAAGTCAGCAGGCCAAAGATATCATGTCTGTGCCGGCTATTACCGCACCGCATAATATTTCCTGCGGAAATGCCAGGCAGCTGTTGTCGCGCTATAATATAAACGCCCTGCTGGTGGTCGCCAAGGAAGGGCAAAAAGAGCGTCTCTGCGGTTTTATCACCCGCCAGGTAATTGAAAAAGCCCTTTACCACCACCTCGACGATATTTCAATCAGCGAGTACATGACAACTGAATTTGCTGTGGCGGGACCCGGGGCTGATATTTCTGAAGTGCAGGACAAAATCATCGAAAACAAACAACGGATTCTTCCGGTAGTCGACCAAGACGGTCATCTTGCCGGTGCCATTACCCGCACGGATCTTTTAAACACCCTGGTTTACCACAACCAGCAGCAGGCGGCTCACTCCGTGGATCCCCCGGAAGATTCCCGGCAGCCAAAAACCAAAAATATAACCGGATTTTTAAAGGAGCGTCTTGATGACAACATCCTTGAAATGCTCAGACGCATTGGCCGGGTGGCTGACTCCCGGGGTTTTTCCGCATACGTTGTAGGCGGATTTGTGCGCGATCTTTTTTTATACCGGCACAATGAGGATATCGACATTGTCATTGAGGGAAACGGCATCGAGTTTGCCAGAGCGTTTGCAAAAAAACAGGGGGCCCGGGTCAATGCCTATGACAAGTTCGGCACCGCGGTGATCATCTTTCCCGACGGCTTTAAGATTGATGTGGCTTCAGCCAGAATGGAATATTACAAGTTCCCGGCCGCCCTTCCCACCGTTGAAATGAGTTCAATCAAACTTGATTTGTTCCGGCGAGATTTTACTATCAACACACTTGCAATTTTTTTAAACCCGGACAAGTTCGGCCGGCTCATTGATTTCTTCGGAGGTCTGCGGGATTTAAAGGAAAAAGCAATCCGCATACTTCACAATTTAAGCTTTGTGGAAGATCCTACCCGGGCTTTTAGGGCAATCAGATTTGAAAAGCGCTTCGGCTTCTCCATTGGCAAGCTTACTGCCGGTTTGATTCAAAATGCCGTAAAAATGGATTTTTTCAAACGACTCTCGGGGCGCCGCATGTTTTCGGAACTTCACCACATTTTAGAGGAGCAAAACCCCATACCCGCCCTTGTGCGCCTTGAGGATTTTGACCTGCTTCAGGTAGTTGACCCTTCAATCCGTATGAATAAAAAGCTTCGGCAGCTGCTTGATTCAGCCCGGGATGTGCTTTCCTGGTATGAACTGCTTTACATGGAGGAAAAGTGCCGGAAATGGATTATCTATTTTCTTATGCTAATCCGGCACGCGGATCTGGAAAAAACCGCAGCTATCTGCAGCCGTTTTGAACTGGCTCCCAGGCACGAAAAAATATTTACAGAAGAGCGTGCCGAAGCAGAGATCTGCCTGTCGCGGCTAAGCCGAAGACAGTCCTTAAAAAACAGCCAGGTCTATGAAATGCTTAAAGGCTTTCGCATGGAAATGATTTTGTACATGATGGCTGCCACCAGCCGGGATTCCATACGTAAAGCCATTTCTTTTTATGTGACAGACTTGAAAGATGTAAAAATTTCGGTTAGAGGTAAGGATTTGCAGAAAATGGGGCTTTCGCCCTCGCCCTTGTTCGGCAGGATCATGCGGGCTGTCTTGCGGGAAAAACTTGACGGACACCTTGAAACAAGGCAGGAAGAAATCGAATTTGCCCAAAGATGGCTCAGGGAACATGAAACAAACCAATAATGACGGCTTCGTAAAAAGCCCAATATCTGCGTTATGCATAATTTAGGGCAAAACACACAATAACAGGAACTTTCAGGTGGAAGCAAAAATTATACAGGCACTGATACTTATAATTCCGCTGCTAATGGCCGTTACTCTCCACGAGGTGGCGCACGGCTATGCTGCGTGGGTGTTTGGCGATCCCACGGCCAAAATGGCAGGCCGGCTCAGTCTTAATCCGGTCCGGCACCTTGATCCCTTTGGATCACTGCTGCTGCCTGGCCTGCTGATTTTTTCCGGATCACCTGCCATTTTTGGCTATGCAAAACCGGTGCCCGTAAATTTTCGCAATCTGCGTGATCCAAAACTGGGAACCATAGTTGTTTCGGCTGCCGGCGTGGCTGTAAACCTTGCATGCGCCCTGGCAGCAGGTCTTTTGTTTCAGCTCATCGCCCCTTTTGCAGGAGAATCCACCTTTCTGCTGCTGATCGCGAGGCTGCTGTACGGTTTCTGCATGATCAGCGTTGTTCTGGCAGTGTTTAACCTGCTGCCGGTCCCCCCTCTTGACGGCAGCCACATACTCTCAGCCCTGCTGCCCCCGGGGCCGCGGCAGACCTATGAAAGGATCGGATCATTTGGCATTCTTATTTTGCTGGTGCTGCTTATGACCCGATCCCTTGATTTTCTGATCACCGCGATCATAAGGCCCCTGGTCAGATTTTTCACCGGAGGATAACTTCCGCTGGTATAACAGATAAAAGTATTTGAATACGGAGAGCCTTGCAATGAGTGTAAAAAAACGGATTGTCAGCGGCATGCGTCCCACCGGAGCCCTTCATCTGGGAAACCTTCACGGTGCCCTGCAAAACTGGATAAACATGCAGACAGACTATGACTGCTTTTTTTTCATCGCTGACTGGCATGCCCTGACCAGTGATTATGAAAATCCCGGCAATATTAAAAACTACACGCACAACATGATGGTAGACTGGCTGGCCGCGGGCCTGGATCCTGAAAAAAGCGTTCTGTTTGTCCAGTCCCGGATAAAGGAGCACGCAGAATTGTTTCTTTTGCTGTCCATGATTACTCCGGTACCTTGGCTGGAGCGCAATCCCACATACAAGGAACAGATCGAGGCCCTTAACAGCAAGGATCTGTCAACCTTTGGGTTTCTGGGCTACCCGGTACTTCAGGCGGCAGACATAATCATTTACAAGGCCGAAGGCGTGCCCGTTGGTATTGACCAGGTCCCGCACATCGAGCTGACCCGGGAAATCGCCCGTCGATTCAACTATCTCTACGGCAGGGTATTTCCGGAGCCCGAAGCTTTGCTCACTGAAATCAGCAAAATTCTGGGCACGGACCGCAGGAAGATGAGCAAAAGCTACAATAATGCAATTTTTCTGTCAGACTCTCCTGAGGATATCCGGCTAAAAACCGGCCGGATGATAACCGACCCCCAGCGGATCAAGCGCTCAGATCCAGGTGATCCCTCCGTATGCAACGTCTTTTCATTCCATCAGCTCTATTCGCCCGCCGATCTTGTGGCTCAGATTGATCCTGACTGCCGCGGCGCGAAAATCGGCTGCGTGGAATGCAAAAAGAAAATGGCCGAGCACCTTGTGACATATCTGGCCCCGATACGCGAAAAAATTCAATATTTCAAAAACCACGCAGATCAGGTGGATCAGATTATGGAAAACGGCTCCAACAAAGCCCGGGCAGTGGCAACCCAAAGCCTTGCCGAGGTAAGGGACGCAGTGAAAATATAGAAGTTGATGCAATTGTAAAACCTAAATTCAGCGTTTCAGATTGTGCCGTAAAAATTTCATGGCTGATCAGGAGGTAAATGGCTGGCACTGCCTACCAGGTCAAACTGAAAAACATCTTTGAAGGCCCCATGGACCTGCTGGTTCACCTGATTAAAAAAAACCAGGTGGATATCTGCGATATCCCCATTGCACTTATCACTGATCAGTTTCTTTCCTACATCCAATGGATGCAGGACATGGAAATCGATGTTGCCGCCGACTTTCTGGTCATGGCAGCCACCCTGGCCCAGATTAAATCCCGGATGCTGCTGCCGGCACAGGTTTCAGACGACGAGGAAACAGAAGATCCAAGAGATGCCATTGCCGGGCCTCTGGCCGAATACATGCGAATTAAATCAGGGGCCCAAAAGCTTGCAGAACGCGGCCTTTTGGACCAGGATGTCTTTGCCCGGCCCTATGATCCCTGGTCATTTATTGAAAAAACAGAAGACACCCCGGTTGAGGCTGATCTCTACGACCTGGTTAGCCTCTATCAAGCCATGACAGAGAAAATGTCGCAGGAACCAGGCTTTTTGATCACTCCGGAAAAAATATCAGTTAAGGAAAAGATGATGGCCATTCTGGATATGCTGGAAACAAGAAAGAGTCTGACATTTAAGGATCTGGCCACCCAGTGTTCTGACAAAGCCGAAATAATTGCAACTTTTCTTGCAATACTGGAAGTTGTGCGGCTAAATCTTATCGGCATCTCACAGGAAGAAACAGGAAACGGCCTGAGGCTGTTTTCAAGATAAAAGATGACAATGGAGGATCTTAAAAACATTATTGAAGCCCTTCTCTTTGTGTCCTCAGCGCCCCTGTCAGCAGAAAAAATCCATGAACTGCTGCCGGAAGCCGCCGCCCGGGATATCGGCATTGCCCTGCAGAAACTGGTTGAGGAGCATAAAGACCGCCAGGGGGGATTTGTGCTCCACGAAGTGGCAGGAGGATTTCAGTTCCGCACCCGGGCCCAGCACAGGCAATGGATTGAAAAGCTGCTGGAACCCCGGCCTGTCAGACTGAGCAGGGCATCCCTTGAAACACTTGCCATAGTAGCCTATAACCAGCCGGTGCTAAGAAGCGACGTTGAACATATCCGGGGAGTCAACTCGGGAAATACACTGCGCTATCTTCTGGAAAAGAAGCTGATCCGGATTCTGGGCCGCAGGGAGATCCCGGGCCGCCCCCTGGTCTACGGCACCACCAAAAAATTTCTGGAAACATTTGATTTAAAGGATTTAAAAGACTTGCCCGTCCCGGATGAAATCCAGCCCGCCGGGGAAAATCAAAGCACCGAAGCCGATATTGAGGACCAGTAAAAATAATGCTTGACTTAACCGGCCATCAACCCTTACTTTAATTCGCACACATACACGGGCGGTTAACTCAGCGGGAGAGTGCTACCTTCACACGGTAGAAGTCACTGGTTCAAATCCAGTACCGCCCACCAGAAACAGCAAGGGTTTATGAGCATGGCTACTCATAAGCCTCTTTTTTGTGGGATTTTGAAAAGGGAAGGGCTTGTCAATCATTGATTGGCGTGTATTTGTGCTGTGACCAAATTTCATTTTTCAACCATTTGTGACCATTTTGTGACCAGTGGCCTTCAGGATGGTATTTTCAAACCGTTTGGCCGACTCCTGATTTACAGGTTTCATCAGGTGCGCGTATACGTTCAAAGTCACGGTGGGGCTGCTGTGGCCCATCTGTGATTGAATATACTTGATATTTTCCCCCTGATCTATCATCAGGCTGACTTTGGTGTGCCGCAGATCATGAAAACGAATCTTACCGATTCCCGCCTTTTTCAACGCCGGTGAAAAATACCGATAGATCATGTTGTTGTGGTTGATCGGCCCCCCTGCCTCATTCGGGAATATCAGATTCAATTTCCCCGGCGCAGAAGCCAGTTTCCAACGCTTTAGGTCTGACATCATTTGCGGCCCCAGGTCCACGCGCCGGTTCGATGTTCTGGTTTTGACATCATACCATTCCTGATTGTTGAAGGTGCGCTGGATATGGATCTGGTTGTTTTTCCAGTCCACGTCTGGCCATTTCAGTCCGAGCAACTCCCCCTGCCTGGCCCCGCTCATGATTGCCAACTGAAAAAGAGTTTTGTATTTCTGATCGGAGACGGCATCAAGCAGTTTTTGAATTTCAGCCGTGGTCAACACCCGGATCACCTTCTGCTGTTCATTGCCCTGGCCCCTTGGCCTTTCTGCATCCCGGACAGGGTTATAGCTGATATATCCATGCCGGACTGCATACGCCATGATCTGTCCCAGGGGCAGAAGGATCTTTCTTAACGTCAAGATGTTCATGCCTTCGCCTTGCCGGTCCAGGATATACTTTTCAATTATGGCCGTGGTGATCCGGTTCACCTTCAGGTCATTGAAATCATCAAAGTGGTTTCGGGTGATCCCTTCATACGTTGACCATGTTGAATTTCGCAGATTCGGCTTTTTGGATTTGATCCAGTCTTGAGCCACCTCTTTGAATAATGGGATCTTTTTGTCCGGAATGTAATTACCCTTCGCCAACTGGTCTTCAATTTCCCGCAGCCGGTCCTTTGCTTTTTTCAGAGTGGTTCCGTTTGGTAGGGTTTCCCGGACCCGGTTTC
>JAABTZ010000619.1 GCA_011389605.1 Desulfobacteraceae bacterium | reverse complement strand
AAGTTCAAGATCAAGGCTTGCGCGATTTTGAAGAATGCAGAGTACTTAGCCGTACGTGAAATTCTGAAAAATCGCGCTAACGCAGATATTGGACTTTTTACGGTTCCATCAAACATATGATCTTAAAAAGTTTTAATAACACAAAGACCTGCCTCCGGGCAATCTTTATGACTCGGCATAAATCATAAATAAGGATATCATTTTCATGCGCACCTGTGTTTCTCCAAAAGGATATTTTATCTGCGGCATCCACAATTCGTCTTTTCTGGTCAAAAATCTTCGCGAAAATGAGCATCTGATGGATTTGGGTACTTTTGAAGACGGGCTGCCCTGTGTCAACAAGGCTAATTTCCCCACAGGAGATCTCCATGTCACTGGTGCAGACCCCGTCTTTGAGATATCAAATGCTTTTCCTTTCCGGGGAGTTACCTATATCAATACAAGGTGGGCCGATAAAAACGCCAAAGATCCGGCGGGCAGCATCAGGCTGCCAAGGCCCGGCGATGTTTCATTTTCCAGCGTGCTTTCTGCATGGAAACACGGAAGTCCGGTGCCAAGAGAAGAAAAAATCAACATGCTCGCCTCCCTTCCCGAACCTCTTAAGCTGGCCCTGGCAGAAACAGGCACAGATCCTGATGATCTGGTGAGTCTTGCACATATGGCATGTTCTTTTGTTTATGATTCAAAAACCGGCCGGCCCGAAGGCCTGGGTTATACAAAGGAGGCCGGCGGAAGGATAAGTGCAAAGATCTACGATAATACTTTGTTTGAAGTTCTTGCCAACAATCCGTACCTGCCTGAAGTCTATCGGCAGGTCATGGTGCTGCGCCCGGGCGTTCAGGGTGCAAACCCGATCGTGGGCGAATATGTGAGCCCGGACGGGGCCTCTCACGTTTACGAATACCTGAGGAGCAACAGCTATATTCCCTGGGGTCATTACGCGGCAAATATGGCTGAAGACAGCATCCGCTACTGCCTTGACGATTTGAGAATACAGGACATGCGCGGGATGCGCCATCTTTATTACCAGCGTAGCTTTGTTTGTCTGGCCCGGGACTTTGGAATTGATGTTGACGCCGGGCAAAGCACCCTTGATCAAAACGAGCTTGAGTCCCTGCGTTGCCGGATTCTTGATTTGCTGGCAGATGAGGAAAACCTTAAAAACATGGTGTTTAACCGCACCCTCTGGGGATGGAACTACGGGTTTGACTATGCACCAACAAAATACAGGCTGCATGCCTCCCATCAGCAGATTCACCAGCAGTATGCCATGATTCCCAAAAACACTGACATGACCCGGATTGCAGGCGGGAAAATGGCCTCGTATGCAATAGGGGATCTGGTTGCGCAATTTATTTCAGAATATCATGGAAAAACAGGAGTTTGTTTTTTTGACGCCTACATGGCTGCAATTGAAAACAATTGCCGCATGGAGGGCTCAGGGGAGGGCGAGCAAAGCCTGGTAGTGTATTCTGATGAAAACGTACTTGTTTTTGTGCCAAAGGCCCAGACCTCCCAGTGGGAACTGCAGGTCATGGTCAGGCCTCCTGTGGGCAATATCCTTGAGGCTGATACGGCCGTTCGCAATTCCCTGGATGCAGCGATACTGGCGGGTGCAAAGGCACTTTCCGCACTGGGGGCAAGGATGATAACTTTTTATGAGATATCCAGCCGAATGGATGCCCAAAACAACGGTCAGAGGCTTCTATATGTGCTTTTGCCCCGTCTGCCGGAATCACCCGGCGCTTTTTCCGAATCCCAGCTGCGATGGATAAACGGCCACTACCCGGAAGATTTTGCAGCAGCCTGCCGGGCGGCTATCTAAAGCCCCAATTTCGATTCGGAAACCCACTTTTCCACACCGCCGTCAGGGCAACGAAGTGCAATTTCGCCAGAGCGCAAAAAAAAATGATTTCCTTGGAAGTCTTAAAGCTGCTATAATCGCCAATCAATAAAAAAATAACTTCTTGATTTTACTTAACACTTGACAAACTCGTAAAAAGTCGCTTTTAGACG
>JAABTZ010000618.1 GCA_011389605.1 Desulfobacteraceae bacterium | reverse complement strand
AAGGACGCCAAAAGCAAGGGTATGTCGGCCATGCTGGTGGAGCCAAAGAATTTTCCCGGAGTGACCACATCAGATATTGACAAGCTAGGGTCTCATTCCTCGCCGACCGGCGAGATATTTTTCAACAATACCCCGGTGCCTAAAGAAAATCTTCTGGGCAAGCCGGGCGACGGCGCAAGGATTGTATTCAGCTCCCTTGCCAATACACGCCTGTCTGCAGCAGCAGGGGCTGTGGGGTGTGCCCAGGCCTGTTATGAAATGGCTGTAAAATACTGCAACCAGCGGGTGCAGTTCGGCCAGCAGATAGGCAAGTTTCAGATGAATCAGGACCTGATTGCCAAAATGGCCACAGATATCGAGGCAGCCCGCCTGCTGGTCTACAAGGCGGCCTGGCAGAAGGACCAGGGGAAACTCAACAACGGCTATGAGGTGGCCCAGGCCAAGTACATGGCCGGTGAAGTGGCCATGAGGTGTGCTGAATCGACAATGCGAATAATGGGGGCCTACGGTTATTCCACCGAATACCCTCTGGCACGCTATTACAGGGATATCCCCACATATGTGCTCGTGGAGGGATCAGCCAATATCTGCAAACACATTATTGCCATGGATCGTTTGGGGTACCGTAAAGCAAACCGGTAGCCCCCGGGTTTGCGTGTGAAAGCCGGGCAATGCCGCCCTTACAGGAATTTTCCTTGTGGCGGTCTTGCCCACTATAAACCTAAAGGAGGGGAACATGACGGGAAAGTGGATGAAATTTTCATGGATTATGGTTTTGGCAATGCTTACAGCCGGATTTTTTGGTTCCGGTGCATGGGCAAAGGAGGTTGTCATCGGCTTTACAGGACCGCTGAGCGGCCCGGCGGCCCAGTACGGACGTGACAATGTGGCAGGTCTTGAAATGGGGATCGAAGATATCAACAAAGCCGGCGGCATAACGGTAAACGGGGAAAAATACACTTTTACCCTTAAAACCTATGATGATCACATCGATCCCACGGCCGCAGTCAACAATGCCCGCCGTCTAAAAGCCAGGGATGGCGCCAATGTGATTTTCAACCCTGTTTTCAATACCCTGGCCCCATTGATGGAAATCAATGAAATGCCCGGTTCCGAGTTTCTGCTCATGGCCTATACAAGTACCCCTGCAATTGATTTTATCGACAATGATCTGACCATTTCCATTCCCCCGCCATTTAAGGCTTATGCGTTTGCATATGCTGACATTGCCTGGGAGAAGGGATGGCGTAAATGCGCCATGGTGGTAACACTTGGCGCTTACGGTGATGAATGGAGAGAAACCTTTGCCGAGCACTGGAAGGAAATCGGCGGGGAAATCGTGGCGGACAAGCCGGCCAATTATTACACGGAAACTGATTTTTCCTCCCAGTTAGCCGCTGCTCTGGCAACAAAGCCAGACTTTATGCTAATCGGCGGCCCGTCGGACACAACGGCTCTTGTCATTGAACAGGCCAGAAACATGGGTTTTGACGGCGGCCTGGTGATGGTTGATCAGGCCAAGATGGATTATATTGCCAATGTGCCTTTTGGCGGGGATCTTTCCCTGATGAACAACCTGGTTGGCGTTGCAAGAACCCTTGATATTGGTCCCAGGCATATCATGGAAGCCTTTCACGAACGATATATCGCCGAGTACGGCGGGGAAGATACCTCGGAAAACGTGCTTAATTATTCTGCCATGCGCATGCTTGCAGCAGCAATGGAAGAGGCGGGAACCGTTGATGATCCAAAAGCCATCAAGGCCGCATTTTCAAAGATTCTTCCCATGAAACCCGAAGAGAACCTGGTGGCATACCTGGGCATCAGGGGCACCCGAATGCTGGTTCCGGGAACCATTCAGGTAATTGAAGACGGAGAGTTTCAGACTTCGATCCAGAATATCTGGTGGGTGAAAACCGAGGCTGAATTTCAGGAAATTTTAAAGCAGATCCCGGAGCGGAAAGTGATCAGCACACACCTGCCCATAAAAGAATATATTGAATAAAAACGCAATGTTC
>JAABTZ010000617.1 GCA_011389605.1 Desulfobacteraceae bacterium | reverse complement strand
CGTCCGACGAAAAAAAATAAACAAAGCAACATTCAGTGAACCCGCATCAAAAACACTTGCCCGTATGGATATTTTGAAAGACATTTTGGAAAACAAACGCAGGGAGGTCCAGGAGAGCAAGGAGCTTTACCCGGTGAAACTTCTGGAGAAAAGCATTTATTACCAGGCCAGTCCCGTTTCGCTGAAGAAGTACATTCTGCGGCCCGATATGACGGGCATCATTGCGGAGTTTAAACGCAGGTCGCCCTCCCGTGGGATGATCAATGAATTTGCTGACCCGGCCAAGGTTTGCATCGGGTATATGCAGGCCGGGGCTTCGGCGCTTTCGGTGTTGACCGACACGGTCTTCTTCGGTGGGTCAAAAAAAGACCTTGAGGCGGCCAGGGGCAATAATTACTGTCCCATTCTGCGAAAGGACTTCATTATTGATGCTTACCAGGTCATCGAGTCGAGAAGCATCGGGGCGGATGCCATTTTGCTGATCGCCGGGGTGCTGAAAGCGGATGAGCTGAAGGATCTCTCGGCCCTTGCCCATTCACTGGGCATGGAGGTCCTTTTTGAGGTACACCGTCCGGAGGAAATCGACCTGCTGCCGCCGGATGCCGCGATTATCGGTGTCAATAGCCGGAACCTGGGCAATTTTTCCGTCAGCATGGAAGCAACGGCCAGGATGGCGGGAATGCTTCCCGGATCGGTCGTTAAAATTGCCGAGAGCGGCATCGACAGTCCGGAAACCCTGCTGGAACTGCGCAGGGCCGGCTACCATGGCTTCTTAATCGGCGAACACTTTATGCGCGAAGGTAGTCCGGCGAACGCCGCCAAACAATTCATCCGTAAACTTAAAATTTTGAAGCGATGCAGATAAAGGTTTGTGGCATGACGGACCAAAAGAATATGGAAGAGGTGGCCAGGCTTGGGCCGGATTTTCTCGGGTTTATTTTCCATCCCCCTTCCCCCCGGGATGTGGGCGGAAAGATAGCCGGCCTGCGGTTTGAACGCCTTCCGCAAGGAATCAAAAAAGTGGCCGTTTTGGTGAACCCGGATTTGGAGGCGGCCAGGGAACTGGTCGGAAGGTACGGTTTCGATGCCGTTCAGCTTCATGGGGAGGAAAGCCCTTCCTTTTGCCGTGAATTACAGAAGGATTGCCTGGTGATCAAAAGCTTTTCGGTGGGTGCCTGCCTGCCGGATCATGTGTACGAATACGAAGAAAGTGCAGACATTTTTCTTTTCGATTCCGCCGGAAAAAGCCGCGGGGGAAACAATGAGGCATTCGATCACGCGATACTCCAAAACTACAGGGGACAAACCCCATTCTTTATCGCGGGGGGGATATCCCCCTCCCATGCTGCATCCCTGGCCGGCTTGCAGGCGCTCCATCCGGCGTTTCAAAAATTTGCCGGGGCAGATCTGAACAGCCGTTTTGAAATACGTCCCGGCATCAAGGATTCCGGCCTGCTTTCAACATTTTTTGAGGGCTTTAAAAGGAAAGGAAAGGGACAAAACACGGCTCCGGACGGGGCCAAATCCTGAGGTCATTGAGATGAAATCATTACTATCTAAACCCATATAAGCATGTACGCACAACCTGATGCCCGGGGATATTATGGCCGCTTTGGCGGGGCGTTTATTCCCGAACTACTGCACCGCAATGTGGAGGAACTGACTGCTGCCTATTCCGAGATTACCGGCTCTGCCGGTTTTCAAGCGGAGTTTGAGGCCCTTTTGAAAGACTTTGTTGGTCGTCCGACTCCCTTATTTCTTGCCTCCAAGCTCTCGAAGGAGTACGGCGCCCGTATTTACCTGAAACGCGAGGACCTCTGCCATACCGGTGCCCATAAGCTGAACAATGTAGTCGGACAGGCCCTTTTGGCCCGTCGGATGGGTAAGCAGCACATCGTGGCCGAAACCGGTGCCGGGCAGCACGGTGTGGCTACCGCCACTGTTTGTGCCTTGCTGAAGTTTCCCTGTACGGTATTCATGGGTCAGAAAGACATGGAGCGCCAGCAACTGAACGTGCTGCGCATG
>JAABTZ010000616.1 GCA_011389605.1 Desulfobacteraceae bacterium | reverse complement strand
AAGCTCCGGCAACCTCAAGTACCTGGAGGAAAATCAAATCCCGTATATCCTGGGCACCCGGATGCGAAAGGACAAGGAGGTCCGGGAGCAGATCCTTACATGCGGCGGCCGTTACCATGAAGTTCATCCCATAGGATCCGATGCCAAAGAGCCTTCGCCGCTTAAGGTAAAAGAGGTGCGGCATATGGCCCGGCGCTACGTGGTATGTCTCAACGATCGGCAGGCCGCCAAAGACAGGTTGACCCGGGAGGCTATCATCGAGGCCCTCAAAGAAAAGATCCGCCAGGGTGCCAAAAGCCTGGTGGGCAACAAGGGATACCGCAGATATGTCCGGATCCAAAAAGGCAGCACTGCGATCGACGTTGAGAAAGTAAAAAGTGAGGCTCGTTTTGACGGCAAGTATATCCTGCGCACCAATACGGACCTGCCCACTGACAAGGTTGCGCTGAAGTACAAGGAATTGTGGCAGGTTGAACGGGTGTTCCGGGATATCAAATCCATGTTCGAAACCCGGCCCATCTTCCATCAGCGAGATGATACCATCCGCGGGCACGTGTTCTGCAGCTTTCTTGATCTGGTCCTGCGCAAGGAACTGGAGCGCAGTCTGGAAAAGGCCGGCCACGTGTTTGAGTGGTCGCATATAAAACAGGATCTGAAAGCACTGCAAGAGACCTACATAGAGGAAAACGGCAACAAGCTTGCGGTTCGCAGCAGAGCAGAAGGCGTATGTGGCAAGGTGTTCCAGGCTGTCGGCATGGCAATGCCGCCGACAATCCGCGAAATTTAATTTGTCACTTTTACAATTTTGGCATGATGGTAGTGCCAAAGACATTTTTGCGCCTTATATCTGCTTGTTTTTAATAAAGATTAGAAAATGCACTGTTAAAGATCAGTTGGACTGATGGTAACCGCAAGCACGCCACTTATACCCATACCAGCCGCCCCGGCAGCTTCAGGAAATCAAGGCCGACCTGAAGGAGATGGAGATAGTCGGCAAAATATTGCTGCTTGTAACAGCATAAGACTATAAAAGGCAATATTTTGCCGTTTATATTTATATTGATTTTTATTTTAACCGGCAATATATTGCCATTAAAAAATAAAAAATATATTTAACCGGTAATATAATGCCTTTTAAATATATCGATTAAGGGAAAGACTGAAATGTCTTACAATATCGATTTTTCATTGGCAAACAGCCGTCAGATTGAAACTGCACTTGGCGGGCGCATGGAACAAATCAGGCTCTCGCGCAACATAACACAGTCGCAACTCGCTGAAGAGGCAGGCATATCAGTAAGAACGTTACGAAATCTTGAAAAAGGCAAAGGGGTTTCTTTCGACACTTTCATTCGCGTCCTGATCGCATTGGGCATCCAGCACAGCCTCGAAGCCCTTCTGCCAGATCCGTCTGTAAGGCCGGTGGAGCGGATCGGCCTTGGCAAAGAACGCCGGCGCGCACGTCCGGTCCGGAAGGAAGAAAAAACAGCGCAATGGTCATGGGGAGACGGAGTAAGCAACGATGATTAGCGATGCGCGGGTCAGGCTCTGGGGATCAGATATCGGCGCGGTGACCTGGCTGGAAGACCGGGAAATCGGTGTATTTCAATTTGAGCCCGGTTTTCTGGAAAGTGGGATTCAATTATCACCACTGATGATGCCCCTTCGCGCTGCCCCTTATGAATTTCCGGCACTGGCCGGACATACATTCAAAGGGCTCCCCGGACTACTGGCTGATTCTCTGCCCGATAAATTCGGAAATGCAATCATCGATGCATGGCTCGCTGAAACAGGCAGGAATATAATGGATTTCCATGCTGTGGATCGCCTGTGCTACATCGGCAGGCGCGGCATGGGGGCTCTGGAATTTGAGCCTGCAATCCATGAACTGTCAACAAAACAGCAAAATCTCGAAGTGGACAAGCTGGTAGAGCTGGTGAACAAAGTGCTGGATGAACGTGCGGCTATGGGCGGAGCATTTACGGGTGAGGATGACCGAAAAGTCATAGAAGATATTCTTCGCGTCGGGAC
>JAABTZ010000615.1 GCA_011389605.1 Desulfobacteraceae bacterium | reverse complement strand
ACCACCACGGCAACGGACAGCAGGATATCTTCTATCACCGATCTGACATCCTCACCGTGTCCATCCACGGCCATCCTGAATTTGCCTATCCCTACTTCACCGGATTTGAAGATGAAACAGGCACAGGCGAAGGCGAAGGATTCAACTGCAACCTGCCCCTGGCAGAAACCGTTGACGGCAGAACCTTCCGCAGCGCCCTGATGCAGGCCCTGGCAAAGGTTGCTGCATTTGAACCGGATTTTCTGGTGGTCTGCCTGGGCCTGGACACGGCCCGAAACGATCCCACCGGCACCTGGTCTTTGACGCCCAAAGATTTTTACAAGAACGGCCAGATGATCGGAACCATCGGCCTGCCCCTGCTGGTGGTCCAGGAAGGCGGATACAACACCCGGAACTTAGGGCTCAATGCCCGGCACTTTTTCGAGGGCCTGGCCCAGGCCGTGTTCACCCCGACCCGGGACAGAACCCTGACACAATCTCCCCCCAAAGGCATTCAGTTCCGGTATGACCCACTGCCCCAAGATGTGGAAAAGATCCGGCACCTGGTGGCCGCCACAGGATTTTTCAGAGAGGATGAAGTGGAAATCGCGGCCCAGCTGGTGGCAGAACGGCTGGAAAAAGGCCTGGCCAGCGGATATTATTTTGTCATGGCTGTCCGGAACGTCGGCAGGCTTGTCGGCTATGGCTGCTACGGCCCCATCCCCTGCACCCTGGCCGGATACGATATTTACTGGATCGCAGTGGCACCTGAATTTCAGAAAAAAGGCCTGGGCCAGGCCCTTCTGGCAAAAATGGAGCAGCTGATCACAGAAGCTAAGGGACACACCATCTATGTGGAAACCGCGTCACAGCAAAGATACGCCCCGACCCGCGCCTTTTACGAACGCTGCGGATACACGATAGCAGCCACCCTGCCCGATTTTTACAGCCCCGGAGATGCCAAGATGGTTTACAGCAAGCCGTTGAAAACACCCACGACGATCCCGGACCGGCCATCGGGTAATGAGACAATCGGAATTCGGCAGTGATTGAAAAACATTTAAGCGTTTGAAACATTGGTTGTCGCCCCATGGGTATTTCACAAACCAGATTCAAGCAGATGGTTTAATATCATTGAAATTTAACAATTTATACTTGTGATTTTTTCAAAGCAGCTATTTTCCTGCCAGCCGGCAGCTGCTTTATCCGGTATTCCAGCTTGAAGGCCGCTGATTTTTCCAGGTTTTCCCGGACTGCTGCCAGGGTCACCGGCAACCGTGCCCGGGTATATCTGGAAGCGATCCCCTGGTTGTGCTTCAACAAGCGGGTGTCAAGATCGGTGGTGACACCGCAGTACAGGGATTTATCCGCACATTCCAATAAATAGACCGACCAGACCGCCATTCAGCTTCTCCTATTCATGATTGCCACCAGGGTTTCCAGGGCTTTTTCGTTTCAGTTCTACTGATAATCATGCCACAGCAGCACGGCAAAGGACCATCGACCCCGTCCAGGTTTAGGTCCCCACCGGTCCAGGTCCGTTGTTTCAATATCGATAAAGTCGGTGGCCCGGCAGAACTCGAAAAAAAACGCCAAAGCTCCCCTCCTGACAGTCATATTTTTTTGCCTTTCATGCATACCCGTCTGTACGGTATCTGTCAAGAAATTCGGAGGGTCTGTCTCACCCTTCAGACCACGGGGACCTCTCCGAACAAAAAAAACTGTCTGCTGATTTTTCTTATTCAATCTTGCGTGTTTACTTAATGAGAAGCATGGTTATAATATCGTTTATTAAGGCCAAATCAAACCAAGGACAAATCAAAATTTTGTCAAGGCCTTTGACACAACTTAAGGAGGAACATCCATGTATTCTAAAACCGTTATGGACCATTTCAGAAATCCACGCAATGTAGGTGTTATAGAGGATGCGAACGGGGTTGGGGAAGTTGGCAACCCGTTGTGCGGCGACATGATGACCATCTATTTGAAGATAACAGATGACGTCATTGATGATATCAAATTCCAGACATTCGGGTGTGGTTCCGCCATTGCTGT
>JAABTZ010000614.1 GCA_011389605.1 Desulfobacteraceae bacterium | reverse complement strand
TTTTGAAGAATGCAGCGTACTTAGCCGTACGTGAAATTCTGAAAAATCGCGCATAACTCAGATATTGGACTTTTTACGGCGCCATCAAAACTAACCGCCGAAACATTGGTCTGAAATCTCTATTGCCGCATTGCTCGGAGAACATATTGTGTCCATCTTGCCCATTGCTGGCGGCAAAAGGGTAAAAATAAAAAATTCAGCCGTGCGGACAACTCCATCGTAATAAGCCCGGTCTTTTTTGGGGGCCTTTGCCCCGAGTTTTTCAGATGCAACGCAGGCGCGCCACAAAAGCATCCAGGCGACAATTACATCACCTGCGGCCTCCAGAAAAGGAAAGGCGTATGCATAGGCTGTCTTAATCCGGCCATCGGCAGACATCTTCGGCAGTTTGCCGGCAGCCTGTTGCAGACGCGCCAGGGCCCGTGCCAGGGCGTCGGCCATATCACCCAAAGCCGAAATCTCTCTTGCCTGGAAAATGGTTTTCCCTACTTCTTCCACAAAACAGGCAAACAATCTGCCGTTTTTAAGGTTAAGCTTCCTGCCGACCAGGTCCATGGCCTGAATGCCGTCGGTCCCCTCGTATATGGAGGTTATTTTACAGTCACGCATGAGCTGTTCCACCGGGTATTCCCGGGTGTATCCATACCCGCCGTAAACCTGCATGGCAGTTACACACACGTCAAAACTGCGCTGACTGCAATAGGCCTTGGCCAGGGGGATAAAAAAATCGATCAGATCCTGGTTCCGCTCCGATGTTTGGCCGTCAGGATCCGCCAGCTTTCGGTCCATCAGCATTGATACGTAATAGATAAAGCTTCTCATGCCGTCCACGTGCGACTTCATCCACATCAGCATCCTGCGGACATCCGGATGGGCAATGATGGGAACAGAGGGTGCATCCGGATCCTTGCCGGCGGTGATGTCTCTTCCCTGAATGCGCTGCTTGGCATAATTGGCTGCATAAAGGTATGCCGCCGAACCACAGGTAAAGGCCTGGAATCCAACGTTTAGCCTGGCTTCGTTCATCATGTGAAACATTATGGGCATCCCCTGGTTTTCCTCTCCGAGCAGAAAACCGCGGCACTGACCCTTCTGGCCCATGGCAATGCTGCAGGTGGCACTGGCATGGATCCCCAGTTTTTTCTCAACCCCCGTACAGACAACGTCATTGGGTTCTCCAAGAGAGCCGTCTTCATTTACCCGGATTTTGGGCACAATGAATATGGAAATCCCCCGTGTGCCGGCAGGAGCACCCTCTACCCTGGCCAGGACCGGATGTATTATATTTTCAGCAAGGTCGTGTTCCCCGTTGGTGATAAAAATCTTATTGCCGATGATGGAATAGGTGCCGTCGGGATTTTTCCACGCTGAGGTGGTAAGCGCCCCCACATCCGAGCCGGCCTCTGGTTCGGTCAGAAGCATGGTTCCGCCCCATTTTGCCGTGTAGAGCTTTTTGACAAAAAGCTCTTTTTGCTCAGGAGTGCCAAACAATTCAATCATTTTGCCCGTGCCGTGTCCCATCATACCATAATTGACCAGGCAATAGTTGGCTCCCCATAAATATTCCAACACAGCCGTGTTGATCATATTGGGGACTCCCTGGCCCCCGTATTCAGGACTTTCGATCATGGAAGTCCATTCCCCGTCGAGAAGGAGACGGAAGGGACGGTGAAAGCATTCCGGCACCCTTACAGAACCGCTGTCAAAGACAACTCCTTCCTCATCGCCTTCGGGGTTTGTGGGCAGAATTTCCCTGACAGCGAGATTTCTGGCTTCGGTGATCATCATGTCGAAAAGTTTTTTATTCTGATCGGCAAACTTGTCGTATCGGGTCAACTGTTCCACGCCAAACTGCTCATGGAGCACAAAATCAATATCTCTGCGATCTGCAAGGATCTGGGCCATATTTTTGTTCTTTCTGTATCTGCTTACTTAAAAGCTTTAAGTTTTAAGTTTGACGGCTTCGTAAAAAGTCCAATATCTGCGTTACGCGCGATTTTTCAGAATTTCACGTACGGCTAAGTACGCTGCATTCTTCAAAATCGCGCAAGC
>JAABTZ010000613.1 GCA_011389605.1 Desulfobacteraceae bacterium | reverse complement strand
GTAAACAATGGCCGCCGGGTTCATGCCCAGCGCCAGAGCAATGAGAACCAAAGCCTTGCCGTGCTTAATGATCTTGCCATCGGTCATTTTGACAACAACGTTTGCTTTGGCCCCTGCCTTCACGGGCTTTCTCATAATGTTGCAGCATAAATCCCTGAGCCTGGGTTTCTGTTCTTTGTATTCACAAGGCCAGTAAAAATAAAAAAGAGCCCGCTTGCGGGCTCTTTTTTTATTGCTTCGGGTTTTCTTTGCAGCTGTTAAAAGTCAACCTGGAACCGGGCCTGAACAATATTTGCGCTGTCATCATCCACGCCACCGCGGTCTTCGAGATCTGCATACACGTAGTTTAACATCGTGCGAACCTTGGGATTGAGATGCCAGTTAACACCCAGAGTCAGATTGCTTAACTCGCCGCCTTCGATTGCCTCATCGTTTAAGTCCAGGTTGGAATAGCGCACGCCGACTTCCCATGCACCGCCTCCGGGCTTGTGGAAGCTGAAGTTGTTGTTTGGTTTAACCCGGCCAAAGGACCCTGAACCGGGCTTGTAATTGCGGCTCTCGCCTGTGAGAAAATAGCTGCCGTAGACATAATAGCCGCTGAAGCTTGGATCATTTGCCGCATCCGAGCCCACAAAGCTCTGCATGTATTCTCCCTGCACCGAAAACGGGCCCATGACCATGGCCGCTTCCAGGCTCATGATATCCGCATCATCGAAACCAAAGCTGCCGGTATCTGCCAGGCGCACCCCGGTGATATGCGCTTCCGGCCGCTGCCTGTACCGTAGAGTCGTTTCGTCTTCATCCCGGAACTGCCGGGTGTAGGAAAGGCCCAGATGCACGGCTTTTCTGCCGTTGTCAGTGTAAACCGGCGCCCCGGTGACCCTGGCGGTAAGATTGATATCCGTATAATCATTGAAGCCTTCCCCGAAGCCGTCAGCATCATAAAAGGCGCCTATGGCCCAGGACATCCGTTTTCCCAAAGCGGCATCATATGCCATGACACCGGTGTTTCTGCTCGGGGAAAACACATTGGGAAGGCCCCGCTCCATGAAGGTCATGTACTTGCTGCTTGTCTGCTCTTCCAGGGAAAAGGGCTCCTTGAAATGACCGATCTTTATGTTGCCGATCGCCGGGATCTTTTTCATGCCGATGTACATGTCCTTAAAGTCAGCGTCTCCGCCGCCAAAATCGTATTGCGCCTTAAAAAAAACATTGTTTTCAAATGATCCGGAAGCAAAAAGACGGGCCCGCCTGAATTCCACACCGTCTCCGTCCAGGCCGCCGCCCAGGTCATCATCAAAGCTGTCATCAGCGCTGATGCTTGCCCAGTCAGCCATGATGCGCCCGCCGAACTTCACGTCATAACTACTTTTTTCGCTTTTTACCCTCTCCCTCTGTGTGAGTTCCTCATACCTGGAATCTGAGATGTGATCTTTTTGTTTCAGGATATCAAGAATCTCCTCCGTGGTAGTTTTCTCCGCTGCAGCGGGTCCAGCAGCGAATGCGAAAACACAGGCGCAAGCTGCCAATAAAATCGCCAGCGACCTGCTCAATGATCCTGCAAACCGATTAAAACCCTTCATTTCCTTTTCTCCTTTTTTTGTGATTTGAAGTTTGCGTTTGACTTTCTTTGGCGGGTATAGCCGAGGACATTGTCGATTCAGCGGAGAAAAGGTTACATTTTTATGACGATTCAAAAAAAATTTTTCTGTTTCCGGGCGCGAAGGCCTTTTCAGTTTTAACTTATTTATAGATTCGGTGCAGCCATGCACATGAGACCTGCTGCATCCAACAAGGGAAAGGAGACCCGGAAAATCGTAACAGAATCGTAACATATCAGCCATGAACCTGTAGCAAAGCGGGCTTATTGTTTGCCTGCACATGCAGAAAGGTCTTGCGCTGCAAAAAAAGTTGCCGGCGCAGCCTAAAAAATTGAATTGAAAACATTTAAGGAGGATCGTATGAAAAGACTGTTGATGATGATGCTGGTTTTCATTACAGGGCTTGCCCTGGGCACGACACAGGCGTGGTCTGCTGAAAAACTTACAATCAA
>JAABTZ010000612.1 GCA_011389605.1 Desulfobacteraceae bacterium | reverse complement strand
CTGGCTGCCGCGCTGCAGCAAAAGCACCACGGAGCTTTTCCACCTGTATTTTATGACCGCCTTGTAAAAAGACTCCAGATCATCAACGGCAATCTCATCTATTTTCCGGATCACATCCCCTGCCCGGGCGCCGACTTTTCCCAGCACTGACTGAGAATCGACTTCTGCAATGACCACGCCTTTATCAACGGCTGTCTGCTGTTGGACCCGGTTTTTATCCGACAATTGCTCCACCCGGATTCCAAGCAGCCGCTGGACAAGCTTTGGTGCAAGTTTGTCCGGAAACACTCCGGCCCGCAAATTGAGCTTTTTTTGTTTGCCCTCTTGCAGGATCTCAACCTGGATTTTATCACCTTTCTGGGACCCGCGCATGGCCGCCTGGTAATCGGATATGCGATTCATTTCCTTTCCCCCTGTTTTTAGCAGAATATCGCCTGCCTTCATACCTGCCCTGTCTGCAGGGCTTCCGGGTTCAACGGCTTGGATCAAAAGGCCGGCGCCCGGGGCAAGGTCCAGATATTCAGCCATCCGGGAATCAAGGCTTTGAAGGGTCAGGCCTATCCAGGCATGCACCACCTCCCCGTAGGCAATCAGGTCGGCCACGATCTTTTTGGCCCGGTTGATGGGAATGGCAAACCCAATGCCTTCCGCATTGCGGTAGATGGCGGTATTGATGCCGATTAATTCCCCGTTTATGTTAAGAAGAGGCCCGCCGCTGTTTCCCGGGTTAATGGAGGCATCGGTCTGGATAAAATCCCTGTAAATCTGATCATCGGCCTTAAAGCTGCGGTCAATGGCACTGATCACACCCGTGGTGACCGTGTTGGAAAACCCGAATGGATTGCCAATGGCAATCACGGTTTCTCCGATCATCAGGTCATCGGAAATCCCCATCTCAATTGATGGCAGTGATTGATCCGTCTTTACCTGAAGAACCGCAAGATCGGATTCAGGGTCTGCGCCCACTATTTCAGCGTCAAACTCCCGGCCGTCTTTGAGCACAGCTGTAACACGTCCGCTTTTAACAATCACGTGCGAATTGGTCAGTATATAACCGCGGCTGCCGTCAATAATAACTCCGGATCCCAGGCTGTTTAACTTGCGCCGCTGTTTAAGGCCGTGGTCAAAAAAATCCCGGAAAAAATCCTCCATGCCGAATCCTGAAAAGGGATTTCTCCTGTAAGCGACTTCATATTCGGTGCTGATATTGACCACTGCCGGACTGACCTTTTTCACTGCCCGGACAACTGCGTTTTCCCTCTCGTATAGCTTTTGTGCATTCGCATCCAGTACGGGTGCAAAAGCAGCTGCCATTGAGATGGCAGCCAGTGTGCAGACAAAAAAAATCAGCTTCTGCTTCATTTGTTTTCCCCTGAATAATTCCATCTGTGAACTTCCTGCTACTTAATAATATATCCGGCCTGCATGTGAAAAGCATAAAATGATTCAACGCACCATGGGCCTTGAATTTTAAACCTTAAACCGTTAACTTATCTTCATGAGCACGATCAGACAGCAAATAATTGGCATTCTTGAGCAGGGCCTCTGCGATGCCAGAGATATTTCACAGGAGCTGGGCATCAGCGAAAAGGAAGTCTACTCCCACCTGCCCCACACAGGCAAAAGTGTTGCACAAAAGGGCAAAAAACTCCACATTGAACCAGCCCGGTGCCTGGCCTGCGAATTTACCTTTTCAAAACGCACCCGCTTTACACGACCGGGAAGATGTCCCAAATGCAAAAGCCAGCGGATTAAAAATCCGGCCTTTGTCGTGAAATAGCTGCTTTTCAGGCATCTAAAAACGCCTTTAGCTCATGGAGAAAAACCGGATTGATTACGCTGCTGCCAAGCCCGGAAAGCAGGACAAACAGTATAACGTCGTTTTGGCGCTTTTTATCGCGCGTCAGGGCGTCGTATACGGAAGCCGGATCAGCGGGCAATGAAATTGGCAGGCCCAGGTTGTTGAGAAGATCAAAAAGACGACCAGTTTCGGATTCAGCCAAAAGACCCTTTTTAACCGATAACCTTGCGGCTGCTGCCATGCCCGCACTCACAGCCTGGCCGTGG
>JAABTZ010000611.1 GCA_011389605.1 Desulfobacteraceae bacterium | reverse complement strand
AAAGCTCTCCGTTGAATGCTCTTTGCTGAAGAGATGCAAACAAAGTGTCCAGTTCAGCCAAATGCGCTTGCAAGCGGGTCTTTTGTTTTTTGATGGATTCGATGATGGTGGCGAAGCGGCGTTGAAGATCCAGGGGTGGTTTTGGAATGGGTATAGATTGAAATTCTTTGGCATTAATATTGGCCATCCCCACGATATTTTTGCATTTATTTTGGAGATAAGTTTTTATCTGGGGCGTATTCATAAAAGTCCCAATGTATTCTGCGTCAGCATAGTCATTCACAACTCCCCGCACCAAGTAACCGGCAAATGCCATTGGCTCTTCTTCACGGTAAACTGCCGTCTTCCCAACAAGTTCTTTGCTGTTCGTCCGATTAAAAAGAATTTGCCCTTTATAAACCAAATGTTTAGCCAATTCTTTTTCGTTAAGATCAATATATTTCAAATCATGAAAATTCCATGCTCCCGAGTATGTAATGTTACTCATTCTAAGTATCGGATATGCACCATTCTCAGAGTCTGCTTTTTTGCTGCTTCCGTAATTTACAGATTTTAGGAGGTCACCAATTACTCCCATCTTCCATCCCATAGGGTTCGTAACCGGGTCCCCAAACATATCCAGGAATGTGGATTGAATGAGGTTGTCCAGCAGGGAGAGGGATTCCCGGCGTTTTGTCCGCAAAGCATCTGTTGCGTCCAGAATTCCAGCAATGCGCTTTTGCTCGGATAAGGGTGGGAGGGGGATTCTGATTTTATAAACGTCCGCAGGCCTTGCCCGTAAAAGAGACCCTCCCACCCCTGCAACTGTTTGCATAAATGCAGCATGAAAGGTGTCAAATAAAAGAATATGCTTTAAGAATTTGGGATAAATCCTCTGACCGCGAAAAACAATCCATTCTCCGGAAGCGATCTGCCGGTAACTGTTTTTTTTATCGACAACCCAAGCACGTCGAATGTGCGGTACTATCCGAGATAGAAGGACATCGTTTGGTTTTACACACTTTTTTGATGAACCTATTTCAGAACCTGCACATACTTCTGGTGTTCCAGCATCAAACGAAGGGATGCTATAAAGTTCAAAAATTTCATCAGGAAATTTTCTGGGATCAATTGATCCGCCTCGCTGAACCGCAAATTCCCCAAGCTCGACGAATGGCCATCTCATCCCAGCATCCCCTCCAATTCCTTCCGCCCCTCAGCAATCTCATCCTCCAGCTTGGTTAAGCGCTCCAGGATCACCTTGGGGGGATCGTACTCGACCGCCTCATATTCCACTTCCTTGTACCGGTTGATGGACAGGTCATAATCATTGGCGGCTATCTCTGCCTTGGGCACCAGAAAGCTTTTATCAGTGCGTTTTCTCTGGGCTTCGGCTTCCAAGTTCGGCCACCGAGACAGGATATCGGGCAGGTCGCTCTTGTCCGGCTGCGGAGTGCGTTTGTCATCAAGGGAAAGACCGTCTGCCTGCATGTCATAAAACCATACATGATCCGTTCCCCCTGAGTTGGTCTTGGTAAAGACGAGGATCGCCGTGGACACCCCGGCATACGGCTTAAAAACACCCGAGGGCATGGAAATGATTGCATCAAGCTTCTGGTCTTCTACAAGAATTTTACGAAGGGTCTTGTGTGCATTGGATGATCCGAACAAAACCCCGTCCGGCACAATGACCGCCGCCCTGCCGCCGGTCTGCAAAAGACGCAGGAAAAGCGCCAGAAAAAGCAATTCCGTTTTTTTGGTTTTTACAATCTGCAACAGGTCTTTGGCGGTGGATTCATAATCAAGGCTGCCCGCAAACGGGGGATTGGCCAGGACCAGGGTGTATTTTTCCTCCTCCATTTCATCGGCCTGGGCCAGAGAATCCTTGTAGCTTATATCCGGGTTTTCCACCCCGTGAAGCAGCATATTCATGCTGCCGATACGCAGCATGGTGGTGTCGAAATCATAGCCGTGAAAAGTCTCTTCATTGTAGCGGCGGCGGGCCTTCTGGTTTTTATAAATGGAATCGCTGTGGTTTTTGCGGAGGTATTCCGATGCCGCTATCAAAAATCCTGCTGTACCACAGGCT
>JAABTZ010000610.1 GCA_011389605.1 Desulfobacteraceae bacterium | reverse complement strand
GTAAAAAGTCGCTTTTAGACGGCTTTGTAAAAAGTTCAAGATCAAGGCTTGCGCGATTTTGAAGAATGCAGCGTACTTAGCCGTACGTGAAATTCTGAAGAATCGCGCGTAACGCAGATATTGGACTTTTTACGAAGCCGTCAAAGATAACTGCTGAACATTTACGAGCGTATCATTGATTGAAACTCCCGTAAAATACAGGAGGCCATATGAGCCGATATGAATTCTGCCAGGCCGAAAAAAATCCGCCGGCATGGAAGAAAAGCATCCCGATATTTAAAGACCTTGAAAATGATTTCATGGAAGCAATTGCCGCGTTTTTTAAAAAACCCAAACCGGTCTTTACCAGGCAGTAGAGGACCGGCCATAACATGCGCATTTATCTTTCCAGCCTCGGCTGCGCCCGAAACCAGGTGGACTCCGAAGTGATGACAGGCCGACTGGCAGCCGCCGGTCATGAATTTACAGATATTGCCCAAGAGGCCGAGGCCATCATAGTCAATACCTGCGCGTTTATCGAATCCGCTGCAGACCAGGCCATTGAAGAAATCCTCGATCTTGCCAGCTGCAAGCAGCAGGGAGAATGCAAAAAACTTATCGTGACCGGTTGCCTTCCCCAGCGCTACGGCTTTGAATCCGCCAGGGCCCTTCCGGAGGTGGACCTGTTTCTTGGAACGGGCGCCTATGATCTGATTGAAAAAGCTTTGACCAAGGACAATTGCTTTAAGGAAAACTGTATCCTGCCCCCGCCGGAACAAACCGTTCTGCCCGCCTGGGATGCCCCCCGCTCCTGGAACAAGGGGCCAGTTGCCTACATAAAAATCATGGAAGGCTGCGGCCGGCACTGCACTTACTGCATTATCCCAAGGCTTAGGGGCTCTTTGCGAAGCAGGCCGGCTTTTGATGTTGCCCGGGAAGCCTGTTTTCTTGCTGATCAGGGAGCTGCGGAAATAGTGCTGGTGGGCCAGGACACCACATCCTGGGGCCGGGATCTGAAATCCTCACAACGATTTTCAGATCTTTTAAAGGAAGTTGCAGAAACGGTTTCTGACCGGTGGGTCCGTTTTCTCTACGGCCACCCGGATCAAATAGATACCCGGCTTCTTAAAACCATTGAATCCCATTGCAACATCTGCCGATATCTTGATATCCCGATCCAGCATGCCAGCGATCGCATGCTAAAGCGCATGGGAAGGGGCCACGATAAAAAATTTCTGGCTGCATTGTTTGAACAAATCAGAGAAATTCTGCCGGATGCTGCCCTGCGTACAACCGCCCTGGTCGGGTTTCCGGGTGAAACAAACAAAGACTTTACCCAACTGCTTGAATTTGTGGAACAGGTGCAATTTGACCACCTGGGCGCCTTTGTTTATTCAGATGCCGGGGATCTGCCATCTCATAAGCTCGACGGACATGTGCCGGCCCAGGAGGCCCAGGACCGGCATGATCTTCTCATGATGCGCCAGGCAGACATCAGCCTTGCCAAAAACCGCCAAAGAATCGGGAAATCAATGGATGTAATGATTGAAGGCCGCTCAGAGGACGACATGTTTTTCGGCCGCACCCGTTTTCAGGCGCCCGAGGTGGACGGCGTAACTTTTATCAAAACCACTTCAGGCCCGGGAGAAATCATCCGGGTGCGCATCACGGATGCCGATGAATATGATCTGACAGGAGTTCCGGCATGACCGGGTTAAAACAGCAATTACTCAAAAAAGTAGAACCGGATCTGGCAGCCATTGAAAAAGCCCTGATAAATAACCTGGATCCCCACCTTGATCTGATAAGACAGACTGCGGGCCATCTGATTTTTTCCGGCGGCAAACGCCTTCGCCCCCTTTTAATTGTCTTGTCCTCCCGAATCTGCGGCCATGAAAGCCCGTTTGTGACAAAGTTTGCCACAACATTTGAATTTCTTCACACTGCCACACTCATGCATGATGATGTCATTGACGGTGCTGACATGCGCAGGGGCAAACAGGCGGCTCATCACCTTTTCGGCGCCCCGGTCACCGTGCTTGCAGGTGATTTTCTCCTGGCCCGGGCCATATGCATTGCCGCGGAAACCGA
>JAABTZ010000609.1 GCA_011389605.1 Desulfobacteraceae bacterium | reverse complement strand
TTTCCACCCGGATTGCAAGGGGCGACAGGATCGGCATAATCGGGCCCAACGGCGCCGGCAAATCCACGCTGCTAAATATTTTTCTCAAAAAGACCGAGCCGGATTCCGGAGAGGTAAGGCATGGGACCGGGCTGATGGTGGCATCTTTTGACCAATTGCGTCAGAGTCTTGACGAAAACCTGACCGTTGCCGGAAACATAGGAAACGGAAACAGCTTTATTACTGTCAATGGCCGGCAAAAGCACGTGATCAGTCATCTAAAGGATTTCTTGTTTTCACCCCAACGGTGTAACACACCGGTGCGTATTCTTTCCGGGGGAGAGAAAAACCGGCTTTTGCTTGCAAGGCTGTTTGCCCGCCCGGCCAATGTCCTTGTTTTAGATGAACCCACCAATGATCTGGATATAGAAACCCTTGAACTGCTTGAGGAAATGCTGTTTCAGTTTAAGGGGACCGTTTTGCTTGTGAGCCATGACAGGGAGTTTTTAAACAACGTGGTCACAAGCACAATTGTTTTTGAAGGGCCCGGACATCTGCAGGAATACGCGGGCGGGTACGACGACTGGCTGCTGCAGGGCAAATCCGGGCAGGAAGAAAAACAGGCCCCAAAACCTCAAAAATCCCCAAAATCCGCGGCCAAAGCCAGGCAAAAGTCAATTAAGCCCGGAAAACTAAGTTTCCGGGAAAAGCAGGAGCTCGAAGATCTTTATGAAAAAATTGACGCTCTTGAAGCCGAGCATATGGAGTTATGTACCCTCCTGGCAGACCCTGAGCTGTATAAAAACAACAAGGATGAAATCTCAGGAACCAAAAGCCGCCTTCAGGCCCTTGAAAAAGAAATCCGGCAAGCTCATAACAGATGGGAAGAGCTTGAAGCCATCAACACTTGATGGGCACCGTAAAAAGCTGCTTATCCCGCCCGCGGCGGTATTTTGCAGAAAGCAAATCCATAAGCGCCTTGGCTGATCGGCGGCACGGAAAAGGAGTTTCCTCGCTCCAGGAGCCTTCTGGAGCCTCAATTTCCGCTCGCAAACCCCCTTTTCCGCACCGCTGTCAGGGCAGCGAAGTGCAATTTCGTCAGAGCGAAAAAAAATGATTTCCTTGGAAGTATCCCCCCGGGCCCAGGCCCGGGATCGAGTTATAACAGTAACTTTTTTTGAAGTTACTTGGAATTCCTAAAACTGATATAACCGCCAAACAAGAAAAAAAATAACTTCTTGATTTTACTTAAAACTTAAAACTGGCGCCCCCCGGCATCTACCATGCCTCCGGATACCCGATATCGACAAACGCCTGTTCCATTTTGAATTTGTGCTCCCTTTCCATTGCCGCAAGGCCGCGAAACATCTCCGCCTGCTCCGGGTCTATGCATCCGTCTGCCAGGGCGTTGTATTGATCCATGGCCTCTTGTTCCTTTTTCATGGCCAGGGCAAAGGCGTCTGCTGGCTTCATTCTGTCTGAGACTTCAGGCCGGTCAACCGTTGCTGCAACCTTGTAGTCCCGGTTTTCATCAAAGGGCAGGTTTTCTGGAATCGGCTCGACAAAGCTTCTCAGAATCTCCTCGTGTTTTTTCTCCTCCAGGGTAAACCTGGTAAACAGTTCCTTTAAAAAGCTGTCCCGCATCCGGGCAGCAGCGTCCTGATAAAACTTCTGGGAATCTATTTCCCCCTGGATTGCATCTTCGAGTATCTGCCTGTACTGCACGTGATTCATCCTTTCCCTCCTGTACGGATTTGCTGGCGTCAAAGCTGATGGAACCGTAAAAAGCCGGTTTTTAAATGGCGCCGTAAAAAGTTCAAGATCAAGGCTTGCGTAATTTCGAAGAATACAGCGTACTTAGCCGTACGTGAAATTCTTCAGAATTGCGCATAACGCAGATATTGGACTTTTTACGGCGCCATCAAAATATAATGGCTTTGTAAAAAGTCCTATAACTGATATAATAGCCAAACAATAAAAAAACAACTTTTTGATTTTACTTAATCTCTTAAAACTTGATGAACTCGTAAAAAGTCGCTTTTAGACGGCTTTGTAAAAAGTTCAAGATCAAGGCTTGCGCGATTTTGAAGAA
>JAABTZ010000608.1 GCA_011389605.1 Desulfobacteraceae bacterium | reverse complement strand
ATCTTGGCAATGGGACAGGCCTGAAACAGAAGTATACCACAAACACATTCTACATGCCCCACAAAAGCTCTCCGGATTCTGTATTCGGGCTCTATTACGGGCGCGTCATGCTTTCCCCCAGAGTCTCCAGCCAGCAGGGAATCATCCTTGACTGGCGGGCGGAAGTCCCCTGGGAATGGCCTTCATATGACTATCTCTATTCCAAGTACGGCAACTATCATGCGGAATCATTTCCACTGCCCAACCTGAGATCAATCATTCAAGGCAGGGCATACGCACTTCATATCGACAATGGACTGGGGGAGTATCTGACAAGAATTGGCCTGGCTGAATCGTTCCTGGTGTTTGCTAAATGGCAAGAGACAATGCCATTTCAGTCACAATAAATCATATTTTTTGAAATTTTTATATTTTTTTGGTCACAAAAAAGGGGCATGTCCCGTCTTATAAAAATACAGGGTGAAAAGTTCTGGATTTTTCACTTGGTGTTTGATAAGCAAACAGGAATTTTACTTTTAGAATCGATACCGCCATGTAATCGACAGAGCGGAGCTATACCCACAACGCAAATCATCACTCATCACACCGGAGAAAAAAGTTGATCATGAGAACCGGGTCATGGAAAACCAGTAAGCTGGTCAAGGCGTTCACGCACACGACCTATACGCTCTGGAAAAACATTGAACGGGACAAGAAGAACAACAACTTCTCCCGGGTGTTTTACTGGCTGACAAAACTGTCAGACCGGCATCCGGACAACCTTATCCATCAGGACCGGGTAGATGAGGTAAAAAATCAACAGGCCCTTCTCATCATCCAGCAGATCCAGCAGGATATCCAGACCCACTCCGGAAGGGAACATACCAAAAAATTCATCAAACGCATCTATGCCGAAGCCAGCGCTGCCATCAGCTATCTGGGCGTGGATCATCCCCAAAATGTGGAAATGATGACGCAGCTCGCTTCATTTCTGCCATTTTTCCTGCTCAAACGCCTGGAGCATTTCCATGACCTTGCCGCCTATGCCAATCAGATGCAGGGCCGGACCCTGGATTTTGACAGATACCGGGTGCAGCAGGTGCTCAGCGCCAAAGATACCGGCATCACCTTTAAATGCTTAGATGAAACCCACGACCGGGACTGCATTGTCAAGCTGCTGCCCGGTATGTTCAGCCGGCAGGGCAGCCTTGAAAACAAGCTCACCGAGGCCACCCGGCGGGTTTCATCGGCACCCAAAATATTTGACACATTTGAATACGGTGGTGACCATTTCATTGTCATGGCATACATTGCGGGTGAAACCCTCAAAGGCCTGCTGGATGCCGCTGATGACAAACGGTTTCACGACCCTGCGTACCAGACGGAAACCGCCTGCCGGATCTGTGAAGCCATCGCTGAACTGCATCAGCACCGGATCTGTCACCTGGATATCAAGCCCGGCAACATCATGATTGCCCCGGATCAAAACGGCAATGAAAAAATCTGGATCATCGATTTCGGCATTGCGGCCCTGCTGGATAAAAAGCAGCCGGCGCAATACCGGGGAACCCCTGGATACAGCGCCCCGGAACTGCCTGATTATTCGGAACGTTCAGACATCTATTCTCTGGGCATCACCATCTGGGAAATGACCGGCAACACATTCGGTGTGCAAACCGGCCCCATCATCGACCGCCGCCTCGAACTCACCCCCCTGGAGCAGATCGCGGTCAAAGCCGCCGCCAAAAACCCCCTGGACCGATATCCCACCGCCGAGGACATGCTCCAGGCCCTGCTGGCATGCCGTGAACAGACCCGAAAAAAAGATCCCCCGGGCCGGCGGCATGTGTTTGAAAATGACCGGTTCAAGACCAATCTGGTCAATATCTCCGCCAGGACCATTACTTACATGAACATGCCATTCCAGCTTCAGCAGTTCATGATCGATCAACACCCGGTCACCACCGAAGCATTTTCACAGTTTGCCGATCAGGGGTTTTACGCACCGGAAAAAAACGATATTCACCCCACACTGGCAAAACGGATCTGGACCGAACCCGGTATCCAGTGGCTCCAAACCGCCCGAAACCATTT
>JAABTZ010000607.1 GCA_011389605.1 Desulfobacteraceae bacterium | reverse complement strand
CATGGCTGCTGCGCGCATCAAGCTGCGATATGCGGATCTGCCAAGCGGCCTGGAAGGATTTGCAATCACCATGATTGTCACAGGTCTTATGGCAATGGCATTCATGCTCTTTTCCGGCATTACCATGTAATCGCGGAGGGATCTTGATTTACCTGATCAGTGTCGGAACTTTTTCCGGCGTCATCCTTGTGTTGGTGCTTTTGCTGCTGCTCGTGGAGTCCCGGGTGGCCCGCAAGGGCCAGCAGCAGATAGTTATAAACCAGGACAAAGACAAAACCGTGGCTGCAAAAGCAGGCACATCGCTTCTGGCCGCCTTAAACCAGCAGGAAATCTACCTGCCGTCTGCCTGCGGCGGAAGCGGCTCCTGCGGTCAATGCCGCTGCAAGGTCACGGCCGGCGGCGGCGACATTCTGCCCACTGAACTGCCCCATCTCTCCCGAACTGAAAAGCAGGAAAACATCCGCCTGGCATGCCAGTTAAAAATCCGGGAAAACATGGAAATCGAAATTCCGCCGGAAATTTTTGCCATTGAAAAATATAAAGGCTCGGTGGCCTCCAACAAAAGCATCGGAACATTTATCAAGGAACTGGCCGTTAATTTCGATGATGACAAAACCATAGACTTTGAAGCCGGCCAGTACATGCAGATCGATATCCCGCCCTACAAGGCCTCATTTTCAGACTTTCAAATCGAAGAACCATTTAAGCAGGCATGGGATCAATACAACCTGTGGAATCTTGAGGCCGAAAATGATGAGCCGGTCTACCGGGCTTACAGCCTTGCCAACCCTCCTTTTGAGGGCCGCCCCATGATGTTTACCATACGCATTGCCACCCCTCCGCCGGATCACGCCGGTGCGCCTCCGGGAATAGGCTCATCATACATATTCAGCCTCGAAGCGGGCGACCGGTTAAGCCTGAGCGGGCCGTTTGGTGATTTTAGAGTGCAGGCAACCGACCGGGAAATGTGCTTTATCGGCGGCGGCGCGGGCATGGCTCCTTTGCGCAGCCAGATCCGCCAGCAGCTTCTGGCTGAAGAAACAAAACGGTCCATGACCTTCTGGTACGGGGCCAGAAACCGCCAGGAGATGTTATATGACAAGGAGTTTGAAGAACTTGATGAAAAATTCGACAACTTCTCCTACCATGTCGCCTTATCCGAGCCCCTGCCCGAAGACAACTGGGAGGGCATGACCGGCTTTATCCACCAGAGCCTGGAAGAGCATTTTCTCCGTTCCCATTCCGATCCCCAGGAGGTGGAATACTACCTGTGCGGCCCGCCCATGATGCTAAGAGCCTGCCTTAAGACCCTTGACGATTACGGGGTGGAGCCGGAAATGATCGTCTACGACGAATTCTGATGGTGCCATCAGGGTAAGACATTAGTCTTTTGATACCCTCCCGGATTCATGGACTGCCAGCGCCAGGTGTCGGCGCACATCCTTTCGATGCCCAGGCTGGCCTGCCAGTTAAGTTCTTTTGAGGCAAAAGACGGATCGGCATAGCACTCTGCAATATCACCCGGGCGCCGGCCGGTAATACGAAAAGGAATTTTTCGGCCGCATGCCTTTTGAAATGCTGCAATCATTTCCAGTACGGAATAGCCCCGGCCCGTGCCCAGGTTGCAGGTCAGGCATCCGCAGCCTTCTGAAACTTTCTCCAGGGCGCGCACATGGCCCTCTGCCAAATCCATTACATGGATATAGTCACGCACCCCGGTGCCGTCGCGGGTGGGATAATCATTGCCAAACACCTGCACCTCGGGAAGGCTGCCCACGGCAACCCTGCTGATATAGGGCATTAGATTGTTGGGGATACCGGCCGGGTCTTCGCCGATTAACCCGCTTGGATGGGCGCCCACGGGATTAAAATACCTCAAGAGTGCTATATTCCAGCCAGGATCAGCATTGTGCAGATCTTCAAGCATCTTTTCTATCATCAGCTTGGTTCGCCCGTATGGATTAAAAGGCGCAACAGAGGCATCTTCTTTTATGGGCACGGTCTCAGGGTTGCCGTATACTGTTGCAGAGGAGCTGAACACCAGGTTTTTAACCCCAAAGGCACTCATGGTTTCGCACAGA
>JAABTZ010000606.1 GCA_011389605.1 Desulfobacteraceae bacterium | reverse complement strand
GGGTCAAGGCCGGTACTTATTTTCCAATTACCCTGAAAAAACACATGCGAGCCCAGGCCATTGCCGAGAAAAACGGGCTTAACTGCGTATATATCGCCGATTCCGGGGGGGCGTTTCTGCCCATGCAGGCAGATGTGTTTCCCGATGACCAGCATTTCGGATCCATGTTCTACAACATGGCACGCATGTCTGCCCAGGGATTAAAGCAGATCACCCTGAGCACCGGCGGCAACACCGCGGGCGGGGCCTATATCGTGTTTATGGCCTGCCAGTCGGTTATGATCGACAAAATGTCATATTCTTTTCTTGGGGGCCCTCCTCTTGTTAAAATGGCCACAGGCGAGGTTATCTCCGCTGAGGACCTGGGAGGGGCAAGGGTTCACACGCATGTTTCAGGAGGTGCCGATCATTTCTGCCGGAGCCAGGACGAGGCAATTGAAACGGTAAGGGAAATTCTTTCCCTTGAGCCCCTTCAGACCTGCCATCTTCAGCGTTTTGAAGAAAGCCCTTCCTTGTATCCAATGGAGCGTCTCTATGACATCCTGCCGACTCTGGGCAGTAAGGCAATCGATACCCGCGCTGTTATAGAAACCATTGGCGATGACAGTCATTTTGTTGAATACAAGGCCCATTATGCCCCGGGCAGGGGCGATAACATCCTGGCCGGCAAAATGCGCATAAAGGGATTTCCCATGGGGGTCATAGCATCTAACCGCATCGGGGTTATATTTGAAGAAGCCGCCCGCAAGGCTGCGGAATGGATTGTGCGCTGCTCCCATGAAAAACTTCCCATTTTGTTTCTCCAGGGATCACCTGGCTATATGGTTGGATCCGAGTCAGAGCACAACGGGATCGGTAAATACGGGGCTGATATGGTCCGGGCCGTGTCCTGCGCCCAGGTGCCCCGGATTCAGCTTGTAATCGGCCAGGACAACGGGGCTGCCAATTACGGCATGTGCGGAAGAGCATACCGGCCTACATTTTTATTTAATACGATGCGGGGACGAACATCTGTGATGAGCGGAAAAAGCG
This sequence comes from Desulfobacteraceae bacterium, assembly GCA_011389605.1. Classification (GTDB taxonomy): domain Bacteria; phylum Desulfobacterota; class Desulfobacteria; order Desulfobacterales; family Desulfosalsimonadaceae; genus Desulfosalsimonas. The sequence continues at coordinate 1,063 of JAABTZ010000606.1, read as the reverse complement.
CCGGCGGGGTTTTGCTTTCCATTGAGGAAAGAAAGCGCGAGGCAAAAGGCAAGCCCATGACCGACCAGGAACGCGATGCTTTTTACGAAAAAATGGTTGCCAAGTACGATGGCGAGGCCCACCCGTTTTTCTGCGGCGCCCGCTTGTTAAATGACCGAACCCTTAAATTTACTGAAATAAGAGACTGGCTGGCCATGGCTGTGGAAGTCAGCACATTAAAGCCTATAGGCGAGCCATCTTTTGGAAATTTCAGGTTTTAAACACCATGGCTTTGCAAAACATGTTTCACAACCTTGAACTCTGAACTTTTAGTCAACAACAGGAGGATTTATGACGGAATATGATTTCTGGAAAATTTTTCCGCGCATGCCCAGAAAGGTCACCATAGGCGATATTACCGTCCGCGATGGTTTTCAGCACCTGGAAAAATTCATATCCACAAGAGCCAAGATTTTTTATGCAGAAGAACTCATTTTTGCCGGCTGCCGCAATATTGAAGTAACCAACCTGGGAAATCCCTATCTTCTGCCGCAATTTGCAGATGCCGAAGAGGTTCTGGCCCACCTGCGCGGCGATCTTTTCAGGCGCCGGTGCACCAAAAGGGGTATTAATCCCGATGATGTCTGCATAACCGCGGTTACCATCCGGGAGCCATCCGTGGATCGGGCCATAGAACTAAAGCAGAAGGGCATAGGCCCGGACCGGCTGCTTATGATGGTTTCCACGGAAGAAGAGCACCACTTTGCAAATGCTGCAACCACACTTCCCATGTACTGGAAGGAAGCCGAACGCTGCATAAAAAAATGCAGGGATGCGGGAATGAAGATGTGCGGTACGGTGAGTACAATCTGGGGCAGCCCCATTGCAGGAGCCACGCAATTAAAGGATGCCGTGGAGTTTACAAAGAGGTGGCTGGAAATCGGGGCTTCGGATATCGAGCATGCCGACCATGACGGAAGCGCATCCGCAGCAGAAGTATACCGCTATTTTTCAATGATACTCGATGAAATTCCCAACACTGATCTGCATCTTGCACATTTTCATGAAACCAAGCGTGTTGCCT
>JAABTZ010000605.1 GCA_011389605.1 Desulfobacteraceae bacterium | reverse complement strand
AGGAATCACCTGGTCCGGCCGCATTTCACCGGATTTTTGAGGCAGCCTTTTTCGGGAATCGGGACGGTTTCCCTTATGCTCGCCATGAAGCCTTCTGCCGGAACTACCCGTATGAGCCGTTTTACGTGGACTGCCGGAATTGACGGTTTCCATTTTCCCGGTAATCAGCACAACCAAATCCCTGACATATTCTCTGAGCTGTTCGGCCTGGGCATGCATCTCTTCGGACGCGGATGCGGATTCTTCCGCATTGGCCGCATTCTGCTGAACCACTTTGTCCATTTCGGTAATGGCAATATTGACCTGCTCAATCCCATTGGACTGCTCTTTGGATGCCTCTGAAATCTCTGCTATCAAAGACCCCACCTTGGCGGAACTTTGTGACACCTGCTTGAACTCGTCATTGGTAATAGAAACCAGCTCGGAACCATCATTGATTTTTTTCACGGTGCCTTCAATGAGCTGAGCTGTATTCTTGGCTGCCTCTGCAGCCCGCATGGCAAGATTGCGGACTTCATCCGCCACCACGGCAAACCCGGCACCGGCTTCTCCGGCCCTGGCTGCTTCAACCGCGGCGTTCAACGCCAGCAGATTGGTCTGGAAAGCAATTTCATCGATGGTTTTGATGATTTTGAATGTTTCTTCACTGGCTTTGGAAATATCTTCCATGGAATCGGTTAATTTTTCCATGGATTTATTGGCACTTGTCACAACCTGATTCGCCTCCTGCATCAGCCCATCCGCCATCTCGGCATTTTCAGAATTCTTTCGGGTCATGGCAGACATCTCTTCCATGGAAGAAGATGATTCTTCAATGGATGCGGCCTGTTCGGAAGCGCCTTCGGCAAGGGCCTGGCTGGCGGATGAGACCTGGTTTGACGCGGAAGCGACCTGGTCCGATCCTTCTCCAAGACCTGAAACAATCCGGTTGATGGGCAACGTAATACTTCGGGCAAACCAGAGAAACCCCAGGATCGTCAAAAGCAAAAACACGGCACAGCTGCCCAGCACAATATTTCGAATCGTATACGCCGGTCCCATGAATTCAGCCTCATCCTGGGTGGCTGCAATACTCCAGCCCGATAGCGCTACCGGCGCAAATCCGGCGATCTTGTCAATGCCCTGGTATGTATAATTTTCCACCCCTGTTTGCTGGGATGTCATCTGGCGGGTAATGGATTCCATTCCTTTTAAACTGCTGATGTTCAGTTTGAGAATATTCTCCTGAACCGGATGAGCGACAATGAGTCCATTGCCATCCGTCATAAACGGATATCCTGTATTCCCCAGTTTCACCTGTGTGATGCGGTTGGACAGTGCATCCAGTGTAATGACCGACCCATAAATGCCGACAAATCGACCTGCATCGTTTTTCAGAGGCACCGCCACCACAAACACGGGCTGCCCGCTTGCCATGGATTTGATCGGTTTGCCGATAGTGGTTTTGCCTGTTTTTGCCGCCTGGTAATACTCCCTGGCCGCCACGGAAACCTCTTTGACCCGCTGGGTCCCCCCGGTACTGTCGGAAATGACATCCCCCTGGGCATCTGCCACAAAAAGCAGGTCATAGTCACTGCCGACCTGGTTGTAAAGTTCGACAAAAAAATTATCCAGCGCAGTCAATTCTGCCTTGGCCTGATCCACTCCCGATGCCAGTACCTTCACAGCCGCATTGATCACCAGAGGATTTACCGCCATTTTCCTGGCCTGCTTAACCTCCTGCTCAATAGTTACTTCAGCCATGGCTGCCAGGTCCTGAGCGACTTGTTGTGCCCGCAACTTTCCGGCATCCATCAACGCGTTGGAGGCTGTGTTAACGGCAAAAACACCAACAAACAACACTGGAATCGCAACCGCAAGAATCCCGCCCAGAATCAATTTAAATCTCAGTGATCGTTTCTTCATTTCCATTTTTCTCCATCTTGAATTTTTATGATCATCAGCCCATTTACTGCCGAAGTACACTTTGCTAAAAAAAATCAAACAGAAATACATCTATCATATTGCAGATTCTATGTCAAAAAACGTTCAAAAACCCGGAGCAGGATGCGTTCCGGATGGGTGATCACAGGTCTGAAAAAAGAAATTCAATCCAGATCGG
>JAABTZ010000604.1 GCA_011389605.1 Desulfobacteraceae bacterium | reverse complement strand
CTAATGACAAATTATTATATCGAGGCAAAAACAGCCCGGGAGCAGGGCCGGAAAGTGGCCTGGATAACAAGCGGCGGGCCTGTGGAGCCTTTAATAGCCATGGACGTGATTCCGGTATACCCTGAAAATCACGGTGCCATGATCGGGGCTTCAAAGATGGGAGCCAGGCTTTGCGAAAAAGCCGAGGAAATGGGTTATTCCAGGGATCTGTGCTCCTATGCCCGGGCCGATATTGCAGATGCCGTGGAAAAAACCGGTCCAATCGGGGGTTTGCCCGAGCCGGACATGCTGGTTTGCTGCAATAACATATGCGGCACCGTTTTAAAATGGTATGAGGCAGCTGCCCGGTATTTTAACGTGCCCCTGTTTATCCTTGATACGCCCTTTGTGCACACGCAATTCTCCGATGCAGCCAGAAAGTATGTGCTTGCACAGATTTATGAATATGTGGGTTTTCTGGAAACCAACTGCGGCGCAAAAATGGATTATGACCGCATGGAGGAAGTTGGCCGGCTTTCTGTTGAAGGCACACAGCTGTGGCAGGCAGTGCTTGACACCTGCGCACACAGGCCCGCGCCCATGACAGCCTTTGACGCTTTTTTTCATCTGGCTCTCATTGTCACCCTCCGGGGCACACAGATTGCCGTGGACTATTACAAGCAATTGCTCGATGAGCTAAATGAGCGCATCAGCCAGGGCATTTCAATGGTTTCCAATGAAAAATACAGGCTTCTGTGGGACAATCTGCCTGTCTGGTACCGTACCCGGTGGCTTTCAGACAAGTTTGCCGCCCATGATGCAGCCCTGGTGGCAGATACATATACGTCGGCCTGGAGCGGTATGCTGCCTGACATGCAGCAGCAGAGCTTTCTGGAAGCAATGGCTGAAACCTATACAAAGGTCTACATAAATATTTCCATTGACATGATGTTTGATATCGTGGCCGGTATGATTAAAAAATACCATGTCGACGGGATGGTTATGCACTCCAACCGTTCGTGCAAGCCCTATTCTTTGGGACAGTACGATTTGCGTAAAATGGTCATGGACCGGCTCGGGGTGCCCACCCTTATAATCGAGGCAGACATGGTCGATGAACGATCCTTTTCCGAAAGCCAGATCGAGACCCGCATTGATGCTTTCATGGAAACGTTGAAAAGGTAAATAACGGTCATGATAACAGCAGGAATTGACATAGGCTCAATTACGGCAAAGGCAGCTCTCATAAAAGATGGAAGCCTTGCAGGCACGCATTTGCAGTTTACAGGCTACCATGCAGGCAATGCCGGAAGCGCGGTCTTCCAGGAACTTCTTTCACGCACCGCAATAGACCGCCGGGATATCCATGCGATTGTATCAACCGGCTACGGCAGAAACAGCGTTGATTTTGCCGACAAAGCCATCACCGAGATTACCTGCCACGGGGCAGGGGCCCACTTTATAGACCCGGAAACAAGATTTGTAATAGACGTTGGCGGCCAGGACAGCAAGGTGATTAAAATTGACGGCTCAGGCAAGGTGCTTGATTTTGCAATGAATGATAAATGCGCAGCCGGTACGGGAAGATTCCTGGAGGTAATGGCACGGGCGCTGGAAGCTGATTTAAGCGAGTTTGGCCGTCTTTCTTCCATGGCCGATGCCCCGGCATCAATAAGCAGTATCTGCACCGTGTTTGCCGAATCAGAGGTTATTTCCCTTATTTCAAAGGGAGAGAGCAGGGAAAATATGATTGCCGGTATCCATGATTCAGTGGCATCAAGAATTTCGGCCATGGCCCGGCGTACAGGGCTTACACCGCCCGTGATGATGACAGGGGGTGTGGCCCGGAATCAGGGTGTTGTCAAAGCCCTGGAAGCCCGGCTTGGGCTGGAGATAAGGGTTTCTGACCACGCCCAGCTCAACGGGGCTATCGGAGCGGCCCTTCTGGCCGCCCGCAGCAGTTGACCACCTGCAAAATCAAACAGATTTTAAGTTTGACGGCTTCGTAAAAAGTCCAATATCTGAGTTACGCGCGATTTTTCAGAATTTCACATACGGCTAAGTACGCTGCATTCTTCAAAATCGCGCAAGCCTTGATCTTGAACTTTTTACGGCCCCATCTGAAAT
>JAABTZ010000603.1 GCA_011389605.1 Desulfobacteraceae bacterium | reverse complement strand
AGACCCCTACGGAAAGGTCGGGGTTTGCGGAGCCACCATTGACACCATTCAGGCAAGAAATTTCGGCAGAATGATCGCCGCCGGTGGTGCGGCCCATACAGACCATGGCATGGCCATGCTGGACCTGTTCAGGGAGGTGGTCAGCGGAAAAATCAAGGATTACTCAATCAAGGATCCAAACAAGCTTATGGAAGTAGCCGAGTCAATCGACATTGACACCGAAGGAAAATCCACGGAGGACGTGGCCCGCGCCTTGTATGAGGAGCTGGAGCGAACCTACACCCAGGTGGAGGGAGAAATCCCCTTTGCCAAGCGCGTACCCCCCAAGACCCTGGAGACCTGGCGAAAACTGGGCATTGTCCCCCGGGGTGCCATGCGCGAAATCATGGAAATGATGCACCGCACACACATGGGAGTGGATCAGCATTATGAAAATATTATGAAACAGGGCAGCCGAACGGCTCTGTCCGACGGCTGGGGCGGCTCAATGGTTGCCACGGAGATATCAGATATTCTGTTTGGCACACCCGTACCCGTGGCCGCAGAGGTCAACATGGGCGTGCTAAAGGAAAACGAGGTAAACGTTATAGTTCACGGGCATGAACCCAACCTGTTTGAATCCATGATGGCTTCGGTCAACTCGCCGACACTTCTACAGGCTGCAAAGGATGCGGGTGCAGACGGTATTAACCTGGTGGGAATGTGCTGTTCGGGCGCGGAAATGCTGTCGCGCCACGGCATCCCCCATGCGGGCAACTTCACCTCCACTGAGGCGATCATGGTAACCGGTGCCGTGGATGCCATGGCCGTCGACGTCCAGTGCATCCAGCAGGCTTTGTCCAAGGTGGCGGACTGTTACGGAACCTATCTGTTTACCACAAACCCCCGTTGTCATATCGAGGGGGCCGAACACATCGAGTTCCACGAGCATAATCCATCGGCCTGCACAGATGAAATTGTGATAAAGGCCATTTCCAGGTTTAAATCACGCAAATACCCGGTGCAGATCCCCAATATCCGCAATACCGGCATTCACGGGTTTTCCTACGAGTACATCAACTATATGCTCGGCGGCACTTTCCGGGGCAGTTATGCACCGTTAAACGACAACATTATCAACGGCCGGATCCGCGGTGTGGCCGGAGTTGTGGGATGCACCAACCCCAGGGTCAAACAGGACTGGGTACACGTAGAACTGGTCAAGGAACTGATCAAAAACGACATTCTGGTGCTGCAGACCGGGTGTTCCCAGATCGCCCTGGCAAAGGAGGGCTTGTGCTCGCCTGAGGCGGCATACCTTGCCGGACCAGGCTTAAGCGAAGTCTGCGAGGCCGTGGGCATGCCCCCGGTGCTCGGCATGGGATCGTGCGTGGACAACAGCCGGATCCTGATTGCAGCCAGCGAAATGGTCAAGGTTGGTGGACTGGGCGAAAGCATCGCCGAGCTTCCCGTTGCCGGCGCAGCACCGGAATACATGAGTGAAAAAGCCATCTGCATCGGCCAGTATTTCGTTGCCTCCGGGGTCTACACCATATTCGGCGTGACTTTTCCGGTAACGGAAAACACCCGGTTCCATGACCTTCTGTTTTCCGGCCTGGAAAAGCAGGGACTTGGCAAGTGGGGTTTTACGCCTGATCCCTATGAAATGGCAAAAAAAATGATTGCCCATATCGACGCCAAGCGCAAGGCCCTGGGAATTGACAAGGCCCGTGAACGCAAGCTGGTAGACATGGCAGAGCGCCGGGAACTGGCATAAACAACAAACTGCATGTTTTGTTTGAATCCGCAGGGATTCTGGTTTACATTAAAATAACCGCCAAACCTGGGGGGGATCGCTCGTTGATGAGATCCCCCCTTTATACGTGACCTAAACCAATTAGGTAAGAGTGATGGAATCGTAAAAAGTATTTTTTACAGACAGTGTTAAGCTTTAAGTGGTTAAGTGTTAAGTAAAATCAAGAAGTTATTTTTTTATTGTTTGGCGATCATGTCAGTTTTAGGACTTTTTGCGGAGCCGTCAAATTTGATGAACTCGTAAAAAGTCTGATTTCAGATGGGGCCGTAAAAAGTTCAAGATCAAGGCTTGCGCGATTTTGAAGAATGCAG
>JAABTZ010000602.1 GCA_011389605.1 Desulfobacteraceae bacterium | reverse complement strand
TCAAACAGATTGACAATAACCTGAACGCCAAGATGGGAACGGGGCTGGGATTGTCCATTTCAAAATATATCATCAAAGCGCATGGAGGAAAAATATGGGCCCAAAATCAGGAATCAAGTGGCGCAAAGATTTTGTTTACATTGCCTGCTGCCTCTTAAGCGGACTTTTTCTGCCGGGCTGCTTTTTCACAAGCATATTCAGGCCGGTGACGGTAGCGGTTGACACCCGGCAGGAACAATACCTGGATACTGTTGAAAAACACATACAGAACAATGATTTCAAACTCGCTGCAAAGGATAGCAACCAATTACTCCAATATTATGAAAATCGTTTTCAAGCCGGGGATAATGTGGTTGCCAATTATGTTCGGCAGACAAAAATGAATCAGGAACTTCTGGCCAGGATCATATCTAACCAGGAGAGAACCCTGGCCCTTTCAAGAATGCTTCAATCCAAAGAACAGCGCCAGCAGGAGGATAAATTGCGTCTTGAGGCTCTTATGGCACAGAATGGAAAATTATCGGAACAGGTTAAAAAACTTGAACACGAGAAACACCTTCTTGAGGAGCAGATTCTCCAGTTAAAACAGATCGACCTGAACAGGGTAAAGGCACCCGGTAAAGAAAGTCCGGGCAAAGCCATGACACCGCGATGAACATTGAGAATCCGTCACATCCAAAGGAAAGACACTATGGAAAAAATACTCATCGTTGATGATGATCCGGCCCTGCTCAGAATTCTTAAAATGAGGCTCGAAGCGGATAATTACAGGGTAACGGATGTCACCAATGGCCAGGATGCCATGGCAGCTCTTGAAGCAGGCCATTTTGACCTTGCCGTAATCGACTATCAACTCAGGGATGAAAACGGTATTGACCTGATGATTTCTCTTAAACGGATCGATCCTGAAATGGCCGTCATCATCCTGACCGCGTATGGTACGATCCAAAAAGCAGTCAGTGCCATCCAGAAAGGTGCGGACAGCTACCTGACAAAACCGTTTGATGATGACAATGAGCTGCTCAACCATGTCAGGCTTTGCCTTGAAAAGAACAAACTGTCCGAAGAGATCAAAGCACTGCGCAGCATGCTGCATGAAAAATTCGGGTTTAAAAATATCATTGCCAAAGATGAAAAAATGATTTCCGTGCTGAAAGCCATTGTCCTTGCAGCCAAAACAGATTCCAACATCCTGCTGGAAGGAGAAAGCGGCACCGGAAAGGAGTTGATGGCCAAATCCATCCATGTGGCCAGCTCCAGAAAAAATGCCCCGTTCATTGCCGTCAATTGCGCCGCCATTCCTGAAGCCCTGTTTGAAAGTGAACTTTTCGGTGTGAGACGGGGAGCCTTTACCGGCGCGGACTGGGACAAGAAAGGATTTTTAGAGCAGGCCCGAAATGGAACCTTTTTCTTTGATGAAATCACGGAAATCCCGATTTCTTTACAGGCCAAACTGCTCCGGGTGCTGCAGGAAAATGAGTTCTATCCCCTTGGCGGAAATAAAAAGATTGCGTTTAAGGCCCGCATTATTGCGGCCACCAATAAAAATCTGACAGATGAAGTGGCCTGCGGCAATTTCAGGGAAGACCTGTATTACCGGATTCGCGTCATCCCCTTCACCCTGCCGCCGCTGAGGGAACGCCGGGCCTGTATCCCTGTACTTGCCCAGTTTTTCCTGGACAGCTTCCGGCAGAAAATGGAAAAAAATGTGCGCCAGTTTTCGCCGGAGGCCATGAAAAAATTATCCAGTGCCCCCTGGCCTGGAAATGTCCGGGAGCTGAAAAATGTGGTTGAATATTGTGTGGCCATGTCCCAGGCCCCTGTAATCTCACCCGACCTGATTATGACCGGGCCGGATGATTCGACTGAGAACCTTAAACCGTTCAAGGAAGCAAAGCGTGATTTTGAAAAACAATACATCAGTCAATTGTTGACCCTGACCCGGGGGAATGTCAGCCAGGCAGCAAAACTGGCCGGAAAATACCGGGCCGATTTTTATGATCAAATAAAAAAATGCGGCCTTGAGCCTGAGCATTTCCGGGATGCTGTGCAGTAAATTCCATACAGCTGTCCAATACCTTTGACCGGCCTGGTTTTATAAAAACCATACCGCTTAT
>JAABTZ010000601.1 GCA_011389605.1 Desulfobacteraceae bacterium | reverse complement strand
GGGACTGCTGCCAATATGGAAAAAACAGAGCCTCAATGTTTTTCTTTTGCATGCAAGGGCCGCATAGGTTTGAAAAAATTGCTTCAATTCAGGCTTTTTACAAATTGCAGAACCGTTTCTGCCCTTCCAGCCGGCTGCTTCAATGCTAAAGGCAGTATTTAAAACATCTTTAAGCTCTTCTGGCTCCGGGCAGGTCACCGATACACTGACAGGTCCGAATTGTTCGGCCTTTCTTGCAGCCCGCCTGAAATCACTGCGCCTTTTTGACTTCATTGCTCCTGCAAAGTCAGGCCGGCATTTGTCCAGGGGGACAAAGAAACAGCCCTCAGCTTCCCGGCGCACCACAAAAGCCTTGTGCTTGGAAGCCTTCATCCGGAAACCCTCAAGCTCCGGCACCCATGCCAGCCTGTGAAGTATCAGTGGTGTTCCCAGCCCAAGCAATCCGGCAAGAAGTTTTTCCAGAGAATCCCGGCTGTTATACAAAATTCCGCCAGGTTCATTTAAAAACGCGGCCCCGATCAATTCAAGGCGCTCTGCACCATGCTCCCGCCGGAGAACAAGAGGGGCTGCGGCTACCAGCTCCCCCTGGCTTAAAACAACTGCAATGCGCAAATCCTTCTCATTGCAGAAGGCTTCGGCACAGGCGTAGAACCAGTCATGGCCCATCAATGGATTATTAAACCGCCGGGCCAGCTGGTCCCATTTCTGCTGAAGCATGCCAAAATCGTCTTTATTTGTTATAATCTCAATCAAAGGCAATGGCTTCGGGAACGGGAAACAGACTTTCCGGCTGCCGTACCTCGTAAATAGTCTGATTTTAGATGGCGCCATCTCAATTGAGTCAAACAGGAAAGAATGCTTTTGCCCGACTGCGGATTTTGAAAACACAACCGGACTGTGTTTCTGGAATTTTTTGCCCACCGAAGCTTGTAATCCTCCGAACCGGTAAGAAAATCAAACTCAGCTGCTCCTTCACTTATGGCCTCACGTGTTGCCAAAGCCAGCAGCACAAAGCCGGTACGATATTTTGAATAGGCCGGATCCCTTCCGGACTGGTAATAATAATAAACATTATTATAAAAAAAGCAGTATATCCCTGCGATATAAGAATTGTTGTGCTTTAGGAAAAACAATCTGAGCCAATTGTTTTCAAGGAAAAGACCCGAAACTCTTTGGTGGAAATCCAGATACCGCCTGGTTTTAAAGGCCCGGGTTTTTTTTCCCCATCGAGCCTTGTGAAGTTGTCTTAAGGCAAGCATCTTCAGGCTCAATTCCTCTGAACAATCTGCCCGGTCAAGCTCAAGGCCCAGATCCCGCCTGGCAACCCGCAAATATTCCTTTATTTTTTTTCTGAAATTTGCACTTTTTGCTGCAAAAAAATCATCCATACTTCCCGGCAGTTCCATAAAGGGGCAAACCGAATGACTGCCAGCCCGATAACAGCAGCTGTGCTCCTGCAGCCATTGCCTGATATAATCAAGCGCCGATGCAGTCGCCAAAAAGTGTCTCAGGTCTGCGTGTGTCCAGAATTTTTCCTCAAAAAGTCTTTCCATAATGGAAAAAATGACTTTTTTCTCATTATCTTTTTCAGCTATAATTCCTAAATATTCGGATGTAACATCTCCGCTGGTACCTATAAATTCAAGGATACTGAGTCTGCCTATGCCGGCAAATCCCTTTGAAACAATCTGAAAAGGAGCTATACCAATAAGACTGCCTGCATTATCTCTTAAAGCAAAAATGCAAAGCCCGGTCTTTTTGCCATAAACCTCCCACCATGAATACATCCACTCCCAGGTAAGAAATGGATTATTCATTTCGCTTTTTTCCAAAAGCGCATTCCATTCGCTTCTCATTTGCCGAAACGAGGCTTGATCTCTTATTAAATCAATGTGGAGGTGCATTAAATCTTTGCGAAATGCTTTTCAAAAGGGTTGACTGAAGTGGTTACAGCCCGGATGGTATCGATTTCCGGCTGGTTGCAGACCGGCTTTCAGCAGATTTTCCGTAAACCCGCCCTGCAAGGCTTGTATCATATGCTTCGGAAGCAAATGCCTCTGCTACGAGGATTGCCTGCTTTTTTCCCATGACCAGTTTTTGCAGTACCACCAGAACAG
>JAABTZ010000600.1 GCA_011389605.1 Desulfobacteraceae bacterium | reverse complement strand
GCCGGGAATGGGAGCGCTACGCACTGGTCAAGGCACGTCAGATAGCAGGGGATGAAAAGACCGGGGAGGCTTTTCTCGACCGGCTCCGGCCCTTTGTCTTCCGAAGATATCTTGATTACGGCACCTTTGAGTCCATCCGGGAAATGAAACAGAAGATCGTGCGGGAGGTGGTGCGAAAGGGGCTTGCCGACAACATCAAACACGGATATGGCGGGATAAGGGAAATCGAGTTTTTCGGTCAGGTCTTCCAGCTTATCCGCGGCGGTATTGATCCGGCATACCAGGAGCGCAGCATTCTCAAGGCCCTCGGGGTGATGAGCAAAGACAGGTGCATCAGCCGGCAGGTCTATGAGGAATTGTTTTCGGCATACGTGTTTTTGCGCAACACGGAAAACCGGCTTCAGATGTATGAGGACATGCAGACCCACAGCCTGCCGGCCGACCCGATCGCCATGGCCCGGGTGGCTGCCGGCATGGGTTTTGACAGTGCCAAATCGTTTATGGAGGCATTAGACGGCCACATGTCCCGGGTGCATTTCCATTTCAACCAGCTGCTGCGACAGGATTCCGGAGAAACAGAAGATGATTCCAAAATGGGCGTAGAAGCGGTCTGGCTGGTCCCGGATGCCGTGGAGCAAAACCGTGAAATTCTGATTTCTGAAGGTTTTGAGGAGCCGGACACTGTTTTCCGCCTTCTGGCGGGTTTCCGGGAAAAGACCGGTTTAGGTCAGGATGGCCATATCGCCGCTGATCGTATCAATCGCCTCATGCCCAGGGTCCTTCGCGCGGCTGCTGAAACCGATCGCCCCGTGATGGTTTTAAAGCGAATCATGGGACTCATTGATGCAATTTTAAACCGCAGCTGCTATATTTCCCTGCTCCTGGAAAATCCAGGAGCCCTGGAGCATCTGGTAAGGCTGGCACGTATCAGTCCATGGATAGTTTCTTTTTTAAGCCAGCACCCATTGCTGCTCGATGAACTGCTTGATGTGCGCTCCATGTATGCCCCCCTGGACCGGGCTGCCCTTGCCGGGGAACTGCGCCAGCGCCTGGCAAAATCCGGGGAGGAAGACCAGGAATTTCAAATGGATGCCATCCGTGTATTCAAGCAGGTCAACACCTTTAGGATCGTGGCCGCCGATGTCACCGGTCATCTGCCGTTGATGAAGGTTTCAGACAGGCTTACTTACCTGGCTGAAACCATTCTGGACGCGGCACTGGAACTTACCTGGCACCAGATGGTGGAGCGCTATGGAAATCCTTCCGGCATTGACCCGGAGGACAAAAATCTTGGTTTTGCAATGGTGGCCTACGGCAAGCTGGGCGGATACGAGCTGGGATACCGTTCCGACCTTGACCTGGTGTTTCTCCACACAGCCAGGGCCGGCCAGACTGCCGGCGGCAGGCTTAGGCCCATTGACAATGCCGAGTTTTTCGGCCGGCTGGGCCAGCGGATAATTCATTTTCTGTCTGCTCCCACGGCCACGGGAAAGCTTTATGAAATCGACATGCGCCTTCGCCCTTCAGGCAACGCAGGTATTCTTGTAAGCCACATAGACGCCTTTGATGAGTATCAGTCCAAAAGTGCATGGGTCTGGGAGCATCAGGCACTTATAAAGGCCCGCCCGATTATCGGTGATCAGGAAGTTGTCAGGCGTTTTGCTGATATCCGGGGTCGGATAATCACCCAAAAGCGCGATCCGAACCCCCTTGCCCGTGCAGTGTTTGAAATGCGGGAGAAAATGCGAAAGGGCCGCGGCCATGCTTCCGGGGGACGGTTTGATTTAAAGCAGGACTACGGTGGCATCGTTGATATCGAGTTTTTGGTGCAGTTTCTGATTCTGCGTCATGGAAGGCAGTTTCCGGATCTGGGAGTGTGGACAGACGTGGTCCGCCAGCTAAACACCCTGGCACTTTGCGGTATTATAGCCGATCTTGACGCCCATGCCTTAAAACAGGCGTATCTGATTTACCGCTATTTCGTCCATCGGATGAATCTGCAGGAAAAGTCAGCACTGCTGCCTGAAAGCCGTTTCTCGGAATTGCGCCGCCGGGTCATGCGAATCTGGAAAAAGGTGTTTGACCAGCATTGATGCACTCGTAAAAAGTCGCTTTTAGACGGCTTTGTAAAAAG
>JAABTZ010000067.1 GCA_011389605.1 Desulfobacteraceae bacterium | reverse complement strand
CCCGGGTTTAAAAACTCCGGCAGCATGCACCTGCTGGGCTATGGATTTGATCCAAAGAATAAGCCTCTGTTTGATCTGCTATTAAAACAACAAAAATCCCGAAGTCGCAGAAACCCTCTTATACTTGAAAAACTTGAAAGCCTGGGCATTTTTTTAAAAATGGAAAATATTGCCTCTGAAGCCGGAAAAAACGAAATTGCCAGGCCGCATATAGCAGCCCACATGGTCAAAAATGGCTATGCTGATTCCATTGATGACGCCTTTGACCGGTTTCTGGCCAAGGGACAGCCTGCTTATGTTGACCGGTTCCGCATTTCAGCTCAGGATGCTATTTTCCATATTAGAAACAGCGGCGGCATTGCCGTGCTGGCGCATCCCGGACTGCTACCCCTTGCCCCTGGCTCGGAGCTTGAAAAACTGGTTGCAAATCTTGCCGCCATGGGCATGGGAGGTATAGAGGCATATTACAGCGGTCACAGCCACGATCAGACTGCGGCATTCAAGGCCATAGCCGGGCAATACGGCCTTTTAATCACAGGCGGAAGCGATTTTCACGGGGATATCAACCCAAATATAGAGATGGGAACCGGCCCCGGGGATTTAAATGTCGCCTATGAATTGTTTGCCCGTCTTTGCCAGGCACTGCAGAAACAGAATTCAAAAAATACCTAAACTGAGCGATTTTCAAGTTTGCCGCAGATACAAGGAAGATGATGATCGAGCTATAGTCAACTATGCGAGACATCATCTGACGCAGTAGATGCGGTAAAATTGAAAATCCCGGAGGGTTTTAAATTTTTAAGGCGAAAATGGATTGAACTCCTTTAAAATAATATGGAAATAAAGATTTTAAAAATTTGAAACGCTCAGTTTAGGAAATAGATATCGGTATGACTCCCACTGTTTTTTCCGAACTTGAAACAAAACTCAGATATAATTTTACAAACACGGATATACTTGCCACTGCCCTGCGGCACCGTTCCTTTGTGCATGAACAAACATGTCTTCTGGAAGACAACGAACGGATGGAATTTCTTGGGGATGCCGTGCTTAATCTGATTGTCAGTCATCTTTTGATGAAGCGGTTTCCGGAATTAAATGAAGGGGATTTATCCCGTGTCAGAGCAGGGCTTGTTAATGAAACCCGGCTGGCTGCAGCAGCAAAAAGCATAGATCTTGGCCGGTATCTGCAACTGGGGAAAGGCGAGCAGCTCTCCAACGGCCAGCAGAAACACTCTATACTGGCAGATACATTTGAAGCCCTTGTGGCCGCAGTTTATCTTGACGGAGGTTTTGCCAGTGCCTTTGAGGTTATATCACGGCAGTTCGCACCGTTTTTCGATGCCATTGCTGAAAAGGAGCCGACCTATGATTTCAAAAGTCTTCTTCAGGAATATGTCCAGTGCCGGCACATGGAAATGCCAGTCTATGAAATAATTAATCAGACCGGTCCTGATCATGACAAAACCTTCAGGATAACCCTTTCGGTCTGCGGCTTCACCACTAACGGCACAGGAAAAAACAAGAAAGGGGCCGAACAGGACGCGGCAAAAAAAGCCTATTTGCGCCTTACATCGGAATACGGGCAAATCCCGTGAATCAAAAGGCGGCAAAACCTTTTATCATCCCGGTTTTTATTCCGCACAGGGGATGTGACCACAGGTGCATATTCTGCAATCAAAACACCGTAACCTCAACACCCTCTGCCATGCCTGACGAAGTTGACATTTCAGGCACAATCAAACACTACCTTTCATATAAACGCCCCGGCCGCGGATTTACCGAAGTCTCATTTTTCGGGGGCAATTTTCTGGGCCTTGCTCCCAAAGACATTCACCGGTTTTTGAAAGCTGCGGCCGCTTTTGTATCCGCTGGAAAAATTGACGGTATAAGGTTTTCAACCCGCCCGGACACAATTGATGATAAGCGCCTGGAAATTATTGCGCGCTATCCTGTTACTACCGTGGAACTGGGGGTTCAGTCCATGGACGATGGCTTGCTAAAGGCCCTGCAAAGAGGCCACACCGCGGCCGATACCCTCCGCGCGGCAGCAATGCTTAAACAAACCACCCGCCGCCTGGGCTGCCAGATAATGACCGGTCTGCCGGGCGAAAAAGAGGCAGGCGCAATTAAAAGTGCCCGGGCTGTGGCAGAGCTGCGCCCGGATTTCGTCCGCATATATCCCCTGGTTGTGCTTGCAAAAAGCCATCTTGCCGCCTTGTATATGGCAAAAAAATTTACCCCTCTGGACCTGGAAACCTGTATTCGGCGTGTAAAAAAACTTTATCTGATTTTTGCAGAACAAAGCATTCCAGTCATACGCATGGGCCTGCAGGCATCATCTGCCCTTGATGAGCCGGGTACCATCCTTGCCGGTCCCTATCACCCTTCTTTTGGCCATATGGTGCTGTCCTCGCTCATGCTTGACCGGGCAAGGATTCTGCTAAATGCCCTTGCCGACATTCCGGAAAAAGTGATCCTCCGGGTAAACCCCGGGAGCGTAAGCCGCATGCAGGGTCTTTGCAAAATCAATATCAAAAAACTAAAGGATGAATATCCAGGGATAAAAAATATCTGCATATGCCCCGATGATTCAAAAACAATGGATGAAGTAACATTGACGGCTTCGTAAAAAGTTCAAGATCAAGGCTTGCGCGATTTTGAAGAATGCAGAGTACTTAGCCGTACGTGAAATTCTGAAAAATCGCGCGTAACGCAGATATTGAACTTTTTACAAAGCCGTCTAAAAGCGACTTTTTACAGGGCATCAACATTTGAGATTGCCTGGCGATCAGCGCTTTTCCCTGTCAAGAAAGCGCCGGTATTCCCACAGCTTGGCAAGGGATTTGACAGCCTGCTCCGGGGTTGGAAAAAACAATCCCTTGTACTGCCGGCCGCTGAAGGCATACACGCTTTTGTCTTTTTCATCCCGCAGCATATTTACCCCGACTATGGGCTTTTGGCACGACTCCATCAAATCAACTATATGGGATATATAACTGTTTTCAAAATCGTCAAGGATTGCTAGCATGGTTTCCATAAAATCGGCGGGACAGTCCGGATCGGCCTTTTGAACCGAAACCGCCATGCGTGAAAGCATATGCCGGCGGCCCACAATGCCAAGATTAACAACCGCATCACATCCGTCCCACCTGGCCAGAAGTTCAATAACCTTCATTGGCAGCTCAGGATCATTTTCCCCCACCAGGTCAACTGGGTTTGCCCTGCTCCAGTAAGGCGGAAGCACCTGGTCTATGCTTACGATAAGATCGTCGGGCAACTCCGGCACCTGAAGGCCGTAGTGTTCGCACAAATCCGCTGCCACCACCCCCCAGCCTCCGCCAAGTGTCATTATAGCCACCCTGCTGCCCCGGGGCAAAGGAAGAGAAGAAAAAGCCGCGGAAAGATCCAGCAGGTCCATGGGTTTGTCCACCTTGACAATCCCGGCCTGGCGGCACACAGCATTAAACACCCGGGAATCAGAGGCCAAAGCGCCGGTGTGACTGGAGGCAGCCTTGGTTCCGGCTGCTGTCTGGCCGCCTTTTAACAAAACTATGGGCTTTTTCCGCCCCACCCTGCGGGCGCTTTCATAAAACCGCCGCCCGTTTTTAACACTTTCCACATAAAGCATGACAGATCCGGTCAGGGAATCGATTTCAAAAGCATCAAGATAATCTTCTATTGTTATCATGCCCTCGTTGCCCGATCCGCAAAAAGCCCTAATCCCAACTCCCTGCAATTCGGCAAATGCCAGCAGTTGATTTCCCATGTTTCCAGACTGGGCCACCATGCTCACGGAACCGGCCTCGGGACGCACATGGCTGCCGGTGCAGTAAAAGGATATGTGGGGATTGCAGATGCCCATGGTATTAGGACCGATCAGGTAAATCCCGGCCTTGCGGGCTTCTTGCACAAGCTGTCTTTCAGCCCTGGCCCCTTCCTGGCCTGTTTCGGCAAACCCCGAGGCGATCAGCAGCATATAGGAAATTTCCTTTTGCTTAAACTGCGGGATAAGCTCGGGCACCTTTGCAGCCGGGATGGTGACCACGGCCACGTCCACCTTTGCGTTTATTTCCATTACGCTTTTGTAGACCCTTCGCCCGGCGATCTTTCCCCCTGACGGGTTTACAAGATATATTTCCCCCTTGTATCCCCCGCCGATAGCATTGGTAAGCAAGGTATAGCCCCACTTGCCCGGCCGGGAAGATGCTCCAACAAAGGCCACTGATTTGGGATGAAACAATGATCCCAGAACAGAAGGGTCAACAGTTGGCAGATGTGTTTTTGTCCTTGAAATATCTCCTTTTACAACCAGAGCATCTACTGCAATAACATCGCCATCACGGGTTATGAGCAGAGGATTTATATCGATTTCCGCCACATCAGGATATTCCAGGGCCGCCCGGGAAAGACCGGTCAATGTCTTGACAAGCATGGCCCGGTCTGCGGCCGCCTCACCCCGAAACGCACCCAGAAGGGCACCTGATCTGATTTCATCAATCAGGTCTTCTGCATCCTCTACAGACAAGGGTGCAAGACGAAAAGCCACATCTAAAAGCGCTTCGGTAAATATACCGCCCAGGCCGAACATAATAACAGGCCCGTACTCAGGATCCCGGAACATGCCTGCCACAAATTCGCGTTTTGCATCAATCTGGGGCTGAACCAGAAAGCCTTCCAGTGCATCGCCTGCATGTTTTGAAATAACTTCCGCTGCACTTGCCACGGATTTGTCATCGCCCAGATGCAAATGCACAAGACCGGACTCGGTCTTGTGCATAATTTTTTTGCCCAGCGCTTTTAGCACCACGGGAAAACCTGTATGCCGGGCGGCGGCTAAGGCCTCATCCGTGCTTGCGGCAAACGTTTCCTCTACAACGGGCACCCCAAAGGGCTTTAAAAACTGCTTGGAATCATATTCGGAAAGGCTCTGCCGCCGGATGCCGGCAGCACCACCAGGGTGACTTTTTTTCATATACTACTCCTGTGCCTTGTCTGTCAGATATTGGAATGCCTGATTCTGTAATGAAGCTCGGATTCCGTAATAAAAATCCAGCCCAAGCTAGCTGTCTTTTTTTGGTTGACCATGGTCGGTGGAAAGCACCACTATGTTGGATTTGTCTTTTTTAAAAGAAAGACCCTTGTGTTCCATGCCCACTTCTTTAATGGATATAATGGTGTAAATGGATAAATGAAGTGATTTGACATCTTCAAATCGTTTTTTTAAATCCTCTTCTGCAGGATTTACCACCAGGGAACCGGTGTCAAACAGAAAATCGGAAATGGCGATAAAACTCAATCCCAGGGAAGAATCTCCCACGGTTCCGGCCTTTAGTTCCAGGATATTTCCGTTTACGGGCTCCCGGTAGGTAATAATAAAATAACTGCCATTACTGTTTTGCATCATTGATAAATCTGCTTTCTTTTTCTCTTATTTTGGATTTTTTAAAACAGCTTCACAGAATCGACTTCCATTCTATTGATGGAATTTGTGGATGTGTTTCAAATATTGCCCTGAGCGGTCCAGATAAAATGCCAGGGGTTTTGAAAAATGCCGGCCCAGTATCCCATCTATAAACATCTGACTTATTTCACGCTCCATTTGCAAAACATCCTGGGCCTGAATAAAAACATAGCGTTCCTCTGCAGACAAGTCCCGTAAAAAATTCTTGTACGCAGTTTGGGCCCGGGGCTGATACATCCAGAAATAAAGCAGATCAAGAGCATTGATTATCAATACCTGGATAAGCCTTCGCGATTCTTCATCTTCTGAATGCAGAAGTTCTCCCGGACGCTGCAGAAGGTCAAGCACCTCGGATTCAGGAAACAGCATTTCAGCCCTGGCATAACAATCAAGAAACTGCCGGAGTTTCTGCCGGTAGTCTCTCATCCGGTTTTCGATATTCCTGGCCCGGTCAACAGCACCTTCAATAAAGGCGGCCACAAAATCCGATGCGGTTTTGGAAATGACAGCAGCCCAGCTTTGCAAAATTACATCCACCCTGACAGCACCGCCCATAAACAGCAGACCGCCCAAAAGTTCGCTTAGCCCGAAAGCCACAGGAATGGAAAGCACGCTTCGGAAAAAATTGGCAAAAGCAGCTTCTTTGGGCAGGCCCCGAAAAAGATTGTGGCTGGTCAAATAAGCGCCGTTAACCATGGCCATAACCGCATAAAGCAAAACAGGATGGGTTGTGGTTGTAACGCCAAAGCCCTGCTGGAGCACCAGGGTCTTTACAAAATAGTCAAGCAGGGGAACTGAAAACCCTGTAAACATCAAAGAGTCGGTAATCCGGTCCCAGCTTATGTAATCATTCCACTGAAGCAGGGGCGATCTGCGCAAACCGCCGCCGGCCATTACCGACTGCAGAATATTTCGAAAACCAGTTATTCCAAACCATATAAAAGCCCCGAAATACGCCAGCACCCACCAGTCATGGGTTAAATAGAAGGTTAAAAATGCTGGCACAAACCCGAATAGCACCTTGAGACTGTTTTTTAGATCTGTTCGAAGATATTGAAATTTAAATAACCGTTTTTTTTTCACTGATTCTGGAGGTGTTTTGATATAAAGTCCGTTATTGGCTTCCGTGCAAAAACCGCTTAAGGTCACAATATTGCCCGGCTCTGCCATCCTTGTTGATTCTTCCCGTGCATACCACTCCCTGCTATACATCCGGCCCACCCGGGTCAGGCCTGGAATGCGGTGGATTGCCGCCATAAGCATAGACACCATGGCTCCGGCTTTTCCTGCCGGCCCGTAGTCCATGCGGAAAAAGGTCTGGACGTAAAAAGGAATTACCATGTAAGCACCGGCATCATCTTTGCGCACCTGCCTCTGGGCTCTTTTAGGAAGACTGTCCATTACCGCCAGCCCCATGCCGGGCAGTCTTGGAGAATACCCCGTGGAGTCACTTCCTATTCTCGATTTCAATGGCCGCACCCTGTACATGGCCAGAAGCGTTTCCATGTCTGCGAGAATCCAGTTTAGCTTCTGGATGCGCAGCCGGGCCATGCTCTCATTTTTCTGGCGCAGCCGGTAAATCATCTCCAGAATCAGTCGTTTGAGCTGTATTACATTGGCATTATTAATACACTGCTGAAGCCTGTCGATATCAGGAATGTGATCGACCTTGCAATCGGCAAAATCCTTCAGGTTAAATATCTCAAGCCGGCTAATCCGGCCGCTGCATTCATAAAGCAGTTCGATCACATCTTCGACCTGCATATTGCTCAGATTAAGGGTTATACGGTAGGCTGAATGCGTTCTGGAAAGGCGGTTTACAAGATCACACGGAGATATTTGCATAAGTGGCGGCACTGGGTTTTCCGTCCCTGTTTGATATCCAGGATCCGCGTCAGGATTACGGCCCGGGGCCAGAAACCTGTGATGGATATCGTCTGCATCCATGCGATTCATGCGGTCCACCAGGGCTTCTATAAGCTGGCGCTGTTCTGCGGTTGCATCAGTGTATTGGCTGCCAAGCTCAGCAACTTTTTGCCGCATAAGAGGAAGCAGCAGCTGGTGAATATATTTGGCAAGATGAAGCAGGGAGGCCTGGCCGAATCCCACAAAATCCATGAATTCATCAGGATCAAGCGGGCCCAGCTTTAAATCAAATTCCGTATTCAGGGTATGGCGGTGTGTGTTGTTAAAGGCTTCCAGAATTGCAAGTACCTGATTTCGCTGGTACTCAGATACTTTTCTGCCATCCTCCATAAGGGCGCGCACATCTTCTTTCTCCAGAAAACGCAAAAAATCCTGAGAATCTGCAAATCCCCTGGGAACCCAGATTAGCTGCGCATACCTGTAATGAAATGAAGCAAAAAACTCTATGCCGATGCGGATCATAATACCCATGATGGCTGCTGCCTCCATGAGCTCGGCTGCTGTTTCCGGGCGGATGTAATTGTAATGGATTACCCTGAGCCTTCTGATTCCCTTGATCCAGGCGTCCATAATCAGATGGGTAGGCGATTTCCGGCCTTTTGTAAAAGCATCATGCACATGATCGTCAAAGGCAAGATGGTTCCATTCCTCTGGCATTTCAAGTAATCTGTACTGTCTTAAAAAATAACGAACAATCCTTGGTTTGCCCGTGGCAGCCATTCGGAAATGATGGGCAAGCTCGAGTTGATGCTTCTGGTTACCGTGGGCCCTGACAAGATCCTTCATTATTTCAATCAAAACCCTGGCGGTATTCA
Organism: Desulfobacteraceae bacterium; assembly: GCA_011389605.1. Taxonomy (GTDB): domain Bacteria; phylum Desulfobacterota; class Desulfobacteria; order Desulfobacterales; family Desulfosalsimonadaceae; genus Desulfosalsimonas. The sequence goes on along the minus strand of JAABTZ010000067.1, from coordinate 2,169 downwards.
TCTGAAGATCCCGGCTGGTGCCCGACATTGCCTCGTGGCGCAAAGCCCGAAGGGCGTTTAGACGGTGGCCTGCCTGCCCGGATTCAAGCGACTGAAGAAGGTGAATGACTGCATATGCAATACGAATTCCGCGGGATTCAGCCATTTCCTTTATTCCCCGGGGGTGAAAATAATGGAAAAACTGCCGCTGAATCTCGAAATGGGATCGCTGGCCTGATACTATTCCATTGACAATATTGAGTAAATAATGATCCCGCTTGTCAAAGAAAACTCTTGATATTCCCCTGTTCCGGCCAGCCAAAGAAACCGCCTCCTTTTATTTAATAAAGATGTATTTTTTTACCATTTTCTCATGAAATGCGCGTATTTGCAATGATTATGCAAATACGGCAGTCTGATGGAAATGAATTTTGCCGGATATTTCATTTTTCATTGTATTTTCAAAAATCCGGTATATAAAATGGTCGTGATAATCGATCCTGTTTGCGCATATTAAAATAAACATTTATAGGTTGATGGGGCTGTAAAAAGTCTTTTTACAGCCCCATCTGAAATCAGACTTTTTACGAGAACATCAGTTTTAAGTGATTAAGTGATAGATAAAATCAAGAAGTTATTTTTTTATTATTTGGCGATTATAACAGTTTGAAAATATATATTGCGGCAACGGTCTGCCTGTAAAAGAAGGGATTCAAGTAAAAAATGAAGGAAGAAGCAGTTAATATAAACGGTTTTGAATGCCGCATAATTTCAAGCAACGGCAAGGGCCCATCTGTTGTGCTGCTCCACGGCTACATGTATACCAGCGATGTGTGGAACGATATCGGCCTGCTTCGCATGCTGGAACAAAAAAGCATTCCTTTCAAGGCAATTGACATGCCTTACGGCTGTAAAAGTGAATGCATTCCCAGATCTAACAATCCTGATCAAAACGCCGATATTCTGGCCAGCATCGCTTCTGATGATGCAGTAATCATAGGAGCAAGCCTTGGAGGATACATTGCTTTAAAACATTGTGTTGCACATTCCGCCGGAGGCTTGATGCTTATTGCACCTGTGATGGGTCTGCAGGCAGAACTGGTTTCCCGGTACCATGAAATAACCACACCGATCTGTCTTATTTACGGTGAAAGTGACAATGTGGTCTATCGCGATGAAATAAAACGTCTGGCAAAATTTCTTGGGACAGCTCCCAAGATCTACGAAAAAGCACAGCATGCTGCATACATTGATCAGCCCGAGCTTTTTAAAAAAGATGTAACAGACTTCTATGGCGGTCTTTATCCAAAACAGGAAAAAAATTTGAGCTAAGCACGCTGCATTCCACAAAATCACGCAAGCCTTGATCTTGAACTTTTTTACGGCCCCATCTGAAAATCGACTATTTACGAGACTGCCAGGCTTTTACTCAATACCCTTTTTAAAAAAATCATCGGTTTCGGTTATTTCATCCTTATCCCTGGTGCGGCGGGTTGGAACAGTTCCTTGCTTGAAACATGAATAAATGACCTTTTTAGAGTCATCGATGGGCAAAAGGCCTGTTTTGGCATCTATCTTTGCAAACACAACGTTGTCAGGGACCGGAAATACCCGCTCAGTTTTTCCATCCAGAATCTGCTGCATATAATCAAGCCATATGGGACAGGCAGCCCTTGAACCGGTTTCCTTGCTCCCAAGAGATCTTTCCTGGTCATGGCCAACCCATACCCCTGTAACATAGCGTGGTGTATAACCCATAAACCATGCATCATAGAGATTGTTTGTAGTGCCTGTTTTTCCTGCCACGGGCCGCTTCAGCGCCTTTGCCCTCCAGCCGGTTCCTTCTTTTACAACACTTTCCAATAAATGGGTTGTAATGTATGCAGTGCTCTTATCCATTACTTTTTGTTTTTCCGGCCTTGCTTCATATAATATTTTTCCGTTTCTATCCTCTATTTTCCGTATAAAAACCGGTTCCATACGGTTGCCCTGATTGGCAAATACGCCGTAGGCCCCTACCAACTCGAGCAGGGATACACCCGAAGATCCCAGGGCAAGGGACAGGTTGCGGTCCAAACTTGATTCAATACCCAGATTCCTGGCGTAATCAATTACATAATCAATTCCTATATCCTGCATTATTTTAATGGTAATAACGTTGCGTGAATGGATAAGTCCGTCGCGCAGTAA
>JAABTZ010000066.1 GCA_011389605.1 Desulfobacteraceae bacterium | reverse complement strand
GTCTCGGTGTTGCTCATGGCCGGCTGGCAGAAGATGAACTCGAGCAGGTGATGTATAAATTTATAAACAGGGAGATAGATATGCTGGTTTCCACCACTATTGTGGAATCCGGCCTTGACATTCCCAATGCCAATACAATGATAATCAACCGGGCCGACCGCATGGGCCTGGCTCAGCTCTATCAGCTTCGGGGCAGGGTGGGAAGAGCCGATATCCAGGCATATGCCTATTTGATAGTACCACAGGAGGCAGCCTTGTCCCGGGATGCCCAGAAGCGTTTGAAGGTGGTCATGGAGCACAGTGATCTGGGGGCTGGCTTTCAAATCGCCCTAAATGACCTTAAAATCCGGGGAGGAGGCGCAGCTCTGGGAGTTTCTCAGTCCGGTCATATCGCTGCTGTAGGCTATGACATGTTTTTAAAGCTCATGGAAGAGGCCGTAAGCAGACTCAAAGGCGAACCGGTGGTCGAGCCACTTGAGCCGGAAATAAATATTCCCGTATCGGTGTTTATTCCGGAATCCTATATTGAAGATATTGATCAGCGTCTTTCTGCTTACCGGCGCCTTGCACGGATGACCGAATTAAAGGAAGTTTCTGACTTCCGCGAGGAACTTACAGACCGGTATGGCAAGCCTCCTGCAGAGGCAATCCATCTGCTGCTAAAGATCATGCTCAAGATCCTGGCTGCCAGGGCCGGGGTTCGGCGTCTTGATTTGACCTGGGAGACCATGTCGCTTTGTTTTTCTGAAGTGCATCAGAAAAATCCATATGGTATACTGGATCTGATTAAATCGGATCCCGGCCTTTATCGTTTCAGCCCTGACCAGGTCCTTTATGTACGTATGGCTAAAACCCGGATTAACAGCCTTATGAATCAGGCTAAAAAAATCTTGATGGAAATCGCAACTTATGTTAATAATTAAAAATTTTAGTAAATCAAAAAGGGGGGGATTGCTGGTGAAATATTTGTGGGCACTGGCGGCAGCAGCTTTAATGCTTTTTATGTTTGCATCTGTTGCAATCTCCGGCCCCCGGGTTGTGGACCGGATTGTTGCTGTGGTCAATGATGACATTATCAGGCTAAATCAGCTTGATAAGGAATTGAAGCCTTTTAAGGAAAAGCTTGATTCCGAAAACATAGGCGACGAGCAGAAGCGTGAGAGGCTCTATGAGGCACGGATGCAGTTGTTAGACGAGCTGATCAATGAAACCCTGGCTGATCAGCAGATTTTAGAAACAGGCATTCAGGTAGATGACGCCGAGGTGGACGCGGCCATTGAGCAGGTAAAGAGCAGAAATTATTACACAGATGAGGATTTGCGCCGGGCACTTAACCTGCAGGGCCTTAGCATGGAAGACTACCGCAGGGAGCTCAGGAGCCAGATTCTGCGAAGCCGGCTGGTTAACAGAAAAGTTAAATCCAGCATTGTGATAACACCTGAAGACATCCGTCGTTATTATGAATCCCATCCTGAAAAATACGGAGGAGAAATCAAGTACAAGCTTCGCAACATCGTGCTTCCCGGGCCGGAAAGCGGCACCGACGCATCCATAACCCGCCGGCTCATTGAAGATATCCGTGCGCAGGCAGAAGCCGGCGCTTCTTTTTCCGAGTTGGCCCAGAAGTACTCCAGGGCGCCAAACGCTGAAGACGGCGGAGCACTGGGAGAGTTTTCCATTGAGGATCTTGCCCGCGAGCTCAGGCCGGTGATAAGCGATTTAAAAGAAGGAGAGTTCTCCGATGTGATTGAAACCCAGCAGGGGGTGCAGCTTTTTTATGTTGAAGAAATCGTGCAGACCCAGCCTGAGCCCCTGGAATCCGTGGAAGATGAAATCGAGGAAAAGCTTTACAATCAGCAGGTTGATGAAAAATACAGGGCATGGCTTCAGTCCCTGCGGGAAGAATCACATATCCGTATTATCCGTTAATCTTTTTGCGGATAAATCGATTTGGACGTCCGTGAACATATGGCAAACAGTGTGGAAACAGGTTCCGTTTCCTTTGGCCGATATTTAAAAATCATCAGGGAAAAACAAGGCATTTCTCTGGAAACCGTGGCTGATGCAATTTGCGTGTCTGTCCGCCAGTTGCGCTGGATAGAGGCCGAAGATCATCAACGGCTGCCCGGGGAAGTTTATGTTAAGGGAATTTTAAGGGCTTACGCCCTTGAGGTAGGTGTAGATCCCGATGATATTGCAGAGCGCTACCGGCTTCACCGTCTGGCCTATGACGATTCTCTTAAAAGAGAAAGCCAGATCCTGGCAGCCGGTAAAAAAGCTTTTCCCAGAAGCCTGCTTGCCCTTGCAGTGCTGGGCTTGGTCATGGCTTTGTCCCTGTATGCCTATACCGCGCTGGAAAACCGGGTGCCGGCAGATACAGGATCAGATCTTCATGAACCTTCAAGGCTTGCAGCTGATAATCAGGAAAGAGAAAAAGGTGTTTTCCAAAGACAGGCTCAGGAAAAATTAAAAGATTCTCACCGGTCTTACGCCCCAGCTGACGCCGGTTTACAGATGCTGTCTATCGATGCGCTTTCAGAAGTTACCCTCAATATTCAGATAGATGATCAGCCTTATAAAAAATACCGGCTTGATCCAAACGATCACATGGAACTGGCTGCAAGAGATGGGTTTCATGTGCTGATAAGTGATGCCGCAGGTGTTCGTTTAAGCTTAAACGGAAGGCCTGTGGAGCTTTATTCAGAACCGGGGCGATCCATTGATATTTCCCTGCCGGAACGAAACGAGTTAAGACAACATGGTCACTAAACTGACGGCTTTGTAGCAGGATGGTTATCTGCCTTCAGTATAAAATCATTATTATGCCCGGGATTTGAAAATGTCTGGTTTTTCTACCCCGGCCATTTTGCTTCGGCGAATTAATCACGGGGATCATGACCTGATAATGACCTTTTTTTCCCGGGAAAAGGGCCGGATTCCTGTAATCGCAAAGAACGCAAAAAAGAGCCGCAAGCGCTTTTCCGGTCTTCTGGAACCCTTTACCGTCCTGGAGTTGGTTTGCCGCACCCCCCGCAGGGGTGGTATGCCGGTTCTTCAGGAGGCAGCCATGCAGATGCCTTTTGCCGGCATCCGTGGCGATGTCCTTAAAACCCTGTATGCAAGCTACTGGGCGGAACTTTTGTGCGGGTGGTTAGAGGAGTACAGGCCTCAGCAGAAGATCTACCGTCTGATGTATTATGCATTGCGCGGCATGGACAGGAGCCTGGCCGCACCAGGGGAGATGAGCATTATTTTTCAGGTTCGTTTCCTGACACTGGCAGGCATTGCTCCCCGGATGGACGGGTGTGTGGTCTGCAATGCTCCTGTTGACCGTATGGGGCCAAAGGGCGTATTTTTAGATCTTGAAAAGGGCGGAATTGTATGCAATGGATGTGCGGCAAGTGAAACCAGGACCAGGATGCGGATTGCTTTGGGCACTGTCAAGCAGCTGGCATGGATTCAGGAAAATGAGATCCGTAAAGTCCAGCGCCTCAGACTGACCGCTGTTGCGCTCAGGGAGGGTCTTTTGGCAATGGAGGCCTTTGTTCCTTATCATCTCGGGCGGGTACCTCGCAGCCTGCGGGTCTTGCAGCAGCTGCGCAGGTGCTGATGCATGTTTTCCAGGAACCTGCTTATTGAAGGCACCAAAGAGTATGACAGAAAATATCAGCCGGAGTTTGGGCTCAGGACCAGTTACTTTTTCTGCTCCGTGCCGAATCGATATGGGCGGAACCCTGGATATTTCCAGTCTGTACTATCCAATGGCCCGCCTGAAGCCCTGCACCTTTAATATTGCACTGGATCTGCGCACAAGGGTGCGGATCAGCCCCTATAAGCCTGGCCGCATCCGGGTGGCCTCCAAAGGTTTCCAGTCTGCAGAGTTTTGTTCTGATCAGGCGCCTTTTTCCCATGGTCTCGGGCTGATTTTTGCCATTGCAGCCTGTTTTGGAATCGATGGTATTGATATTGACATTGAATCAGCCTCGCCGCCCAAAAGTGCCCTGGGGGGTTCTTCTGTTGCTGCCGTTGCTTTGGTTGCAGCTTTTCTGCAATTGGAAAAAGCAGCTGGCAGGCCTGAGCCGGATCGTTGTGAAATGGCTGTATTAGCTCATGGTATTGAGCAGGGCATTGCCGGTGTGCCCTGTGGCATGCAGGATCACCTTGCAGCAGCATACGGCGGGATTAATGTATGGAACTGGAGGCTGGATCAGGGCCGTTTGGCCTGGGAGCAGCTACCGCTTGACTTGCCCGAAAACGGCCGGGCCCTGGATGCCAATATTCTTGTGGCTTACTGCGGGGTTCCCCATGAATCCAAAGATGTTAATGGTACGTGGATTCGCCGGTTTCTGAAGGGGCTTGACCGTCCGCTATGGCAAAAAATTGTGGAGAATACCAGGAAATTTGTGCATGCGCTTGCAAATCAGGATCTGATGGCCGCCGCTGATGCCATGAACAGGGAAGTTGAAATCAGGCGGCAGATTACCCCGGAGGTTGTCGATGATGTGGGTGCGGCCCTTTTGGGTGCGGCAAGAAAGGAAAATTGCGGGGCCAGGTTTGCCGGAGCCGGCGGCGGCGGATGCCTTTGGGCACTTGGCTCTGAAAAAGCCATCTGTTTGCTAAGACCCAGGTGGGAGGCTATTGTGTCCCGGCATCCCGATGGAGCCATTCTTTACGCCGGTGTAGATACTGAAGGGGTTCGGCAGGAACCTGGTTGAATCTTAAACCTGACGGCTTCTAAGGAAATCCATTTTTTGCGCTCTAACGAAATTGCGCGTAACGCAGATATTGGACTTTTTACGGTGCCATCAAACTTATTATAGCAGGACAGCAAATAATATGCATTTTCAAGACGTGATACTGACATTGCAGCGTTTCTGGGCCCGTAAGGGCTGTGTACTGGTTCAGCCATATGACATGGAGGTGGGCGCGGGCACCTTTCACCCAGCCACCCTGCTGCGGGCCCTTGGTCCTGAGCCGTGGAAGGTGGCATATGCCCAGCCTTCGCGCCGTCCCACAGACGGCCGTTACGGGGACAACCCTTACAGGCTTCAGCATTATTATCAGTTTCAGGTAATTCTCAAGCCCTCTCCCGGAAATGTTCAGGATCTTTTTCTTCAGAGTTTAAAGGCTCTTGGAATTGATCCCATGGATCATGACATTCGTTTTGTGGAAGATGACTGGGAATCTCCCACCCTGGGCGCTTCGGGTCTTGGCTGGGAAGTATGGCTTGACGGCATGGAGGTCACCCAGTTTACTTATTTCCAGATGGCCGGCAGCATTGAAGTCCACCCGGTTTCAGTTGAGCTTACCTACGGAGTGGAACGTATCTGTATGTTTCTGCAGGGGGTTGACAATGTTTATCGCCTGCAGTGGAACGATTTGTTTACCTATGGCGATATTGATCATCAGCAGGAAGTGGAGCAGTCAAAATATAATTTTGAGACTGCTGATTTGGAGATGCTGCAGAAGTGTTTTGCCAGTTTTGAGGCCGAATCACGGAAAACAGCGGAACACCAGCTTGTGATTCCGGCCTATGAGTATTGCCTGAAATGCTCCCATGTGTTTAATCTGCTTGAGGCCCGGGGTGCTATCAGTGTCACTGAACGCACCGGATATATCGCCAGGATTCGGAATCTGGCCCGCAAATGCGCGGAAGTCTATCTTCAGCAGCGCGAAACTCTTGGATATCCCATGCTGAAAGCCAGCACGTGAAACAACATACAGGTGCAATCATGAAACCTTTGTTAATTGAGATCGGAACTGAAGAAATCCCTGCCGGCTATATAGTGCCGGCCCTTGATGCTTTTTGTCAACGTCTGACCGGTCGTTTAAGGGCTTTGCGCATCGACTGCGGCCAGGCTAAGGTGTATGGAACCCCCAGGCGACTGGCCGTTTATGTTGAAGATGTGGCCGAACGCCAGCAAACCATCGTATCAGAGCTTATGGGGCCGCCCGAGCGGATCGCCTTTGATGACAACGGACAGCCCACTGTGGCGGCCTGCAAATTCGCGGAAAAAGCCGGTGTGCCTGTTGAGCGCCTTGAACTAAAAGAAACAGAAAAAGGTCGGTACCTTTGTGTAAAAAGAACCGACCGTGGCCGCTCCACCCCTGTAATATTAAGGGAGGTCTTGCCGGAAATTTTCTCTTCCATCCCTTTTCCCAAGACAATGCGGTGGGGCGAGCTCAGAACTGTTTTTGCCAGGCCTGTTCACTGCCTGATTGTTTTGCTCGGAGAGCGGGCCGTGTCGGTTTCCTTTGCCGGGGTTAAAAGCGGCCGCCATACTTTTGGCCACAGGTTTATGAAGCCTGGAAAAATCCGTCTGAAATCCGCGGAGCAATATCTTGATGTTTTAACAGGTGCCTGGGTGGTGGCCGATATGAATCTGCGGCGTTCCATGATGGAAGAAGGCATGGAACTGGCAGTCAGAACCACAGGCGGCCGGATTCTGGAAGATCCGGATCTGGTTGAGGAAAATTGCCATCTGGTGGAATATCCGGAAGTGGTTCTCGGTCATTTTGATGAAAAATTTCTCGAGGTGCCCAGGGAGGTGC
>JAABTZ010000065.1 GCA_011389605.1 Desulfobacteraceae bacterium | reverse complement strand
ATTATGCCTTATTTCATAGCTGTTAATAATACCCGGGCCCGGGATATGGGTGTTGTTGCAGCAGGCCATGAGAGGGTTATACGGGCACGCCTGGAAGACGCCCGGTTCTTTTTTCACGCAGACCTGAAAAATTCCATGGATCAATGGGTTCAGCGGTTGAAATCCGTTGTTTTTCAGGCAGAGTTGGGATCCGTGCATGATAAAACCGTTCGCATTCAAAAGCTTGCCGGTATTCTATGCCAGGGCCTTGGTCTTGACGCAAAGACCGGGGCATGGCTGGAAAGGGCCGCCTTTTTGTGCAAGGCTGATCTTGTAAGCCACGTGGTCAATGAATTTCCAAAACTCCAGGGAGTAATGGGGCGAATATATGCTCAGCGCTCAGGGGAGCCCGTACACGTTGCCACAGCCATTGAAGAGCATTACCGTCCCGTATCCTCAAAAGGGCTGCTGCCCTCGGAGACAACCGGCGCGGTGCTGGCCATGGCAGATAAAATCGATACCATTTGCGGCTGTTTTTACCTTGGCCTGATACCAACCGGGGCATCAGACCCATATGCCCTGCGCCGCCAGGCCATTGGCATCATTCAGATTGCACTGGAAAAGGATTTTAATTTTTCCATATCCGAACTGGTGGGCGCTTCAATGAAGATGCTGGGTGCGGCCCAGGCGGATCTGGATGAAAAAACCGCTGAAACCTGCCTGTTTCTGGAAAACCGCATGGCTTATTTACTCGAAGACGACGGTATCCCAAAGGACCTTGCCGCAGCCGTAATTTCAGCTTCCTCAGACAGGATAACGGATGTATGGCGCAGGGCAGCGGCATTGCAGAAGTTGAAATCCGAAAAAGATTTTCAATCCCTTGCCGTAGCCTTCAAGCGAGTGGTCAATATAATTCGAAAGGCCAGTGCCTCTGATACAGCTGCTTTGAGCATCAAGCCCGGGCATTTTTCCCATCCGGCGGAAAGCGCTTTGTATGAAGCCTGCATGAAAGCCGGGCAAAGCGTTTCAAGGCACTTTGAAGCAAACGATATTGACGCGGCCTTTGGCGAGATTGTTTCAATCAAGCCTGGCGTGGACGATTTTTTTGATTCAGTTCTTGTCATGGAGGATGATTTGGATGTGCGCAAAAACAGGCTGGCTTTGCTGCAGCAGATTTCGGATATGTTTGCACGGCTTGCTGATTTTTCAAAAATATCAACATAGATGCACTTGTAAAAAGTCGCTTTCAGGCGGCTTTGCAACAAGCAGAAGGAGGCTGTTTTATGGCAGGATATGATCCTGAAAAGGATAAAGTTATTAAAAAGTGGCAGAATGAAGAAACCGGGCTGATTGTTTCCATAAACCAGTATGGCCAAGGTGAGCCCAAGGTTCAGATCGGCCCCCGGATTTTAAAGAAAAAGGACGGAACCGACCGTGCTCCGGCCAAGGCCGGACGTCTCAGCATGGAAGATCTTATGTGGATCTACGATATTATAGATGAGGTCAAAGACGAGATGGCCGAACATGTCAATCCCCTTGACTGATATTTCTGCATAAAAGAGGTTTCTCATGGGTCCAAAACCGGATGAGGCTACTATAAAACGCGCCGGGTTTTTACGCAAGCAGATCCACCATCACAATTACCGGTATTTCGTGATAGATGATCCTGAGATTTCAGATGCCGCCTACGACAGGCTCATGAAGGAACTCCTGGAGATAGAAGCCCGGTTTCCTGAGCTGGTCACACCGGATTCACCCACCGCAAGGGTGGGATCTGCGCCCCTTGAAAAATTTGACACAATTTCACATTCCATGGCCATGCTCAGCCTTGACAAGGGCTTTGATCCATCGGATATAACAGCATTTGACCAAAGGGTGAGAAGGGCATTGAAAAATGATGATCCGGTGCTCTACACAGTGGAACCCAAAGTAGACGGTGTGGCCGTGGAGCTGGTTTACAGGGACGGGATTCTGGAAAGCGGATCCACTCGTGGAGACGGCTATACCGGCGAGTTGATCACTGCCAATGTCAGGACCATTTCCTCTGTTCCCCTGCGGCTTGAAGAAACAAGAGACTCAGTGATGCCTTCACTGCTTGAGGTCCGCGGTGAGGTTTTCATGGAAACCTCAGATTTCCAAAAGCTAAATAACCGGCGCATGGAAGATGAACTGCCCTTGTTTGCCAATCCGAGAAATGCATCTGCCGGTTCCCTGAGACAGCTGGATTCAAAGGTAACCGCAAGCCGGCCCCTGCAGATGTTTGTTTATGGTGTCGGCAGGGTGCGGGGAGCTGATCTGTCAGGGCACTGCCAGGCCCTTGAGTTTCTTAAAAAACTTGGATTTCCGGTAAATCCTCTGGTGCGCTGCGGAATTGACGCTGCCGGAGCAATTGATTTTTACCATGAACTCGATGCCAGGCGTGCTGATCTGCCTTATGAAATCGACGGCCTTGTTGTAAAGGTGGATTCCTACCAATTGCAGCAGCAGCTTGGGACAACCTCGCGAAGCCCGAGGTGGGCCGTGGCCATTAAGTTTGCCGCTGTTCAGGAGCAAACCCTGGTTGCCGGCATTATAGTCCAGGTTGGCCGAACCGGCGCCCTGACTCCGGTGGCCGAGCTTGATCCGGTCAACATCGGCGGGGTGACTGTGAGCAGGGCCACACTTCATAATGAAGATGAGGTGGCTAAAAAGGATGTGCGTATTGGTGATCGGGTGCTTGTACAGCGGGCAGGCGATGTTATTCCCGAAATTGTCAAGGTTATAGATTCCCTGCGTGCCGGGTCGGAAAAGCCCTTTGAAATGCCAACATCCTGCCCGGTCTGCGGGGCAAAAGCCGTCCGGCTTGAAGGCGAAGCCGTCACCCGTTGCATAAACCGCAATTGTCCGGCTCAGCTCAAGGGCAATATCCGCCATTTTGCCTCAAAGGGTGCCTTTGACATTGACGGGCTTGGCAAAAAATTAATTGACCAGCTTGTTGACAGGCAGCTGGTGTCATCCATTGCCGATATTTTCCTCTTGGAGGCCAGCATCCTGGAGGATTTGGATCGTATGGGCCCCAAATCAGCACGGAATCTCGTGGAAGCCATTGTGCAAAGCCGCAGAATTTCATTTTCCCGTTTTGTCTACGCCCTTGGCATCCGGCATGTGGGTGAACATGGTGCCAAGCTCCTGGCTGCCCGGTATGAAACCATAGAAGAGCTTGCGGCTGCACCCAGACAGGAACTTGAAAGCATTGATGGACTCGGACCGGTTGCAGCTCTGAGCATTGCCGAGTTTTTCTCCCGCCATGAGAATCAGGAGATCATCGGGACGTTAAAGCAACTGGGTGTGCAGGTTGTTTCGGAAAAGCAATCAGCAGCCAAAACAAAAAATCTGCCACTGGAAGGCAAGACCGTTGTTCTCACCGGCTCTTTGCCCTCTATGACCCGCAATGAAGCAAAAGAGGTAATCGAGTCTGCCGGAGGCAGGGTTTCGGGTTCGGTAAGCAGCAAAACCGATTATCTTGTGGCAGGCGATTCACCCGGCTCCAAACTCGATAAAGCCCGCCAGCTCGGTGTCAGTGTCATTGACGAATCTCAACTCCGCGGACTTGTCCCAGAGGTCTCATAGTCTTTGCAGTTTAGGATAAATACTTTCCAAACCCCGCACTGCCCAGTGCATCAAACATTGTAAGCCGTCTTTATACGGATTTTTTTGTAAAGAAAGGCAGTGGTTGTTTATTGCAGGGGGTTGATCGTTTCCGGGCAATGAGTTATGTTTGCGGTAAAGAATATAAGGTTGATGAGTCTGTAAAAAGTCTTTTTTACAGGTAAGATTGAGAAAGGAGTGAGCAGCA
>JAABTZ010000599.1 GCA_011389605.1 Desulfobacteraceae bacterium | reverse complement strand
GTTCTACCTCACCCGTTTTTTCGGGCCGTCTTTTTGACGGTTTTTCTCCGCCCCGGCAAAACCGTTTGCATCCTGCCGCGCCTCCGTCACAGTCTGCAGCAAGCACAACAAAAAATAAACAGAATAAACACCATCCTGGCATTAAAACCGGCTATGGTCGTTTTTGTAAAACACATTTTCTCATAAACATCCCCCCTGCATTATGTGTTATTGAAACATAAGGAGGGTCTAAAGGAGCTACAGGAAAGGGATTTTCTTGCCGTTTGGGATAGTTGTTGGTATGGCTGCTATCATTGGTTTTCATGGGTGCTCATGAATGCGAAACATCGGAAAATATAGGCTTCTCGGGATTCTGGGCCACGGTGGCATGGCCCTTGTATTCAAGGTGATGCATCTTGAACACAGAAATCTCATGGCGATGAAGCTGCTCCGGCCGCGGGAGATGATGGATCATTTGCTGGGCAACGCGGAGGTCCGGCGACGTTTCCTTGATGAAGCCCGAATAATGAGCGACCTGCAGCACCCGAACATTGCTGCGATTCATGAGACCGGGGAACATGCGGGTCATCTTTTTTTCGTCCAGGAATATTTCTGCTTCAACCTGGGCATGCTCATCGGGGAATCCGAGTTCGCAGAGGCGCCTACCAGACCCTTGTCTCCGTTCAAGGCGGTGCGCCTGGCGTCGCAGACACTCGACGGGCTGGCCGCGCTCCATGACGCCGGCATTGTGCACAGGGACATCAAACCGGCCAACCTCATGCTCACCCGCGAGGCGAATGTCAAGATCATCGATTTCGGTCTCTCCCGCCGGGAAGGCGGTGCGCAGGCGCATCCCGCGGGCATGGTGGTCGGGTCGCCCTATTATGCCGCCCCGGAACAGGAGGTTGATCCGGATTCGGCAGGCCCCCGCGCGGATCTCTACGCCGTGGGTGTGGTGCTCTACCGGATGGTGACCGGACTGCTGCCGGAAAGCAGCCAGCCGGATACAAGCGGGTATTTTCTTGCGGGTCCCGAGTGGGAGGCCTTTTTAAAAACCGCCCTTGCACGGAATCCGGACAAACGCTTTTCAAACGCCTTCTCAATGAAAAACGCCCTGGATGATCTGCGCCGTCAGTGGGAAAAAAGACGCGATCATGTCTGCCGGCTTCCAAAAAGCGAAAAAGCCGCTGCCCGGGCCGCACCTGTGGTGGATATGGCATTGCGCAGGGAACCGGTGGGGTCCAGCGGGAAGCCACCGCCGGTGCACACCGGGTTAAATTATCTTTTTCAGCCGAAAGCCCACGTGGAAAATGCTTTTGAAAACCACACGGACGGCACGTGGGATCGTGCCACCGGTCTGGTGTGGGGCAAAAGCGTTCCGGATCAGCCGGTCGACCTGGAAGCGGCCGCCGCGTTTGTTGCCGGATTGAACCGGCATAGCGAAGGGCAGAACGGGGTGCCGGTGTGGCGCCTGCCCACCATTGATGAATTGATCAGTCTGCTGGCGCCCCGGCAGAGCCTGGAAGCATTCTGCACGCCGCCCATGGCACAGCTCCGCAATATCACCTGGCTCTGGAGCGCGGACATGCAGACACGGAAAAAAAACTGGATCCTGGATCTGGCGCAGGGGGCCGTAATGCCCCTGGATCGGCTGTGTCGCATTCATGTCCTGCCGGTGCGGGATT
>JAABTZ010000598.1 GCA_011389605.1 Desulfobacteraceae bacterium | reverse complement strand
ACTTAATTCAACGTCGTTTCAGCTCGTGACCATAAATGGGCACTTTTAATGGACCTGTCACCAATTGTAAATCAATTCATAGGCCAGTACATTGGGGTGCTCGCATGGCTCCTCCCCGCACTTGCCGTCATCGGTATTGTGAAATCACCCCGGAAACCAATTGAGAATGAAAATGTTTTTATTGCTGCCCATCTATCAACTCCAGTTTCTTTGCCCGGGACAATTTTTTAATCTGAATTTCACGTTTCAGAGCCGATGACCGGGTTGGGTGGTTTTCCTGATAAACAAGTATAACCGGGGTACGGGCTCTGGTATAATTGCCGCCCGCTTTCTGATTGTGTTTTTCGACCCGCCTGTAAAGATCAGTTGTAACGCCCGTATAAAGGGAATTGTCAGCGCAGCGGATTATATAGAGATACCACATTTGAATTTTTTTACCGGTTTCGCAGCTGTTTTTCCGTC
>JAABTZ010000597.1 GCA_011389605.1 Desulfobacteraceae bacterium | reverse complement strand
CTGACTTTTTACCTGGGCGATGAGGGATATGGCTTAGAGATTTTAAAAGTCCAGGAGATCATCGGGCTCCAGACCATAACCAAAATGCCCGGCACTCCCGGTTATGTCAAGGGCGTGATCAATCTGAGGGGAAAGGTCATTCCCGTGGTGGATCTGCGGTTAAGGTTTGGAATGGATCAACAGGAGACCACCCGCAAGACCTGTATCATCGTGGTCCAGGCCCAAAGGGGGGAGGCCGGCCTGATTATAGGGATTATGGTCGATGAGGTCTCCGAGGTTCTAAATATTTCAGAAAACCAGATAGAAGCCGCCCCCGCCCTTGGAGCCCAGGTTGATACCCATTTTATACTGGGAATGGCAAAAACGGAAAATGCGGTCAAGATTCTGCTCGACATCGATCAGGTGCTGTCAGCAGATGAAATGAGCGCCCTGCAATAAAAAAGTATGAGGTCAAAATCGTTTTCTTCAGACGATTTTGACCGCATAAAATAACCTGGATCAGCAGGAGCAGCCCGAAGAAGAGCAGTCGCATCCGCCGCCGCAGCCGGCCTGCATCTGCTGGGTTGGTTCATCGCTTATGCCCACCACCTCTATGTCAAAATTAAGGGTCTGTCCTGCCAGGGGGTGGTTTACGTCCACAACGACTTTTTCGTCGTCAGCCTCGGTGATTTTCGCCGGGATCTGCTGGCCGTCCGGGGTTTGCAGGCCGATGACATCGCCCGCCTGGGGATTCATCTCCGGGGGCACTTCCTGGCGGGAAAAGGTGTGAAGCTGATCTTCATCCCTGTTGCCGTAGGCCTGATCCGGATTTAAGGTAAAGGATTTTTTCTCGTTTAATTCCATTCCCAGAAGGGCTTCTTCAAATCCCTGTATCACCTGGCCGGCACCCACCATGACTTCCATTGGTGTTCCGCCTTCGGAGCTATCAAACACTTCCCCGCTGTCCAGGGTGCCTTTGTAATTTACGGTGACAAACTTGCCGTTTTCGACTTTCTGCATAAAAAAACTCCTTTGTTTAAATTATCTTCATTGACTTTATACCCTAGGGATGAAAACGGGCAAGTCAAGTTTTTTTTGACCTTTTTTCAGCTTGCCAAAGACTGACTGAGAAGCCGGCTTATGGCTGCCGCCAATGTCTTGTGGATGTCAGGATTTGATTTTTCCCATTGGTAACATCGGCTTTCGGCATCCAGAAGCCCGTGTCAAACAACGGTTGGCAAACGGATATGTCAGGGTATGGATTCTGACGGGTCGGGGGCGCGTCCCATCAGATAGAGAAGCTCTTCTTCAGATACATCAGACCAGCGTTCATAGGCTTCTGCAACGGCAAACACGCGGCCCGACCTGATATTGGGGCAATAAATGGTGTCCACCATTTCCGCAACCGCTTCGGCGGCCTGGCGGTGGGCAGTGGGCACTGCAACTATTATTTGACCGGCACCGGCCTTTTTCACAGCGTCAATGGCGCAAAACATTGTAAATCCCGAGGCCAGCCCGTCATCGATCAGGATCACGGTCTGTCCTCCCAGATCCGGAAACGGCCGGTTTCCCCGCAGGGTGCCTGCCCTGCGGTTTATCTTGACTTTTGTTTTTGCAATGCCTTCCTGGATCTGTTGGCCTGATAGATTAAGCCGGGCCAGCAGCATTTCATTTAACCGCATGCTCCAGTCAAAGGCAATGGCACCGTAGCCGGCCTCCGTGTTCCAGGGCAGGGTGATTTTGCTGACGACCACAACATCAAATGCCAGATCCAGTTTTCCCGATACAGCCTGACCCACTGGAACTCCCCCTGCGGGTATGGCAAGTACAATGGCGTTCTCATTGATTTTGCCTTCCAGCATGCCTGCCAGAACTTCTCCGGCGTGTGTCCGGTCGGCAAATACCAGCAGCCGTTCTTGGTATTGCGGCAAAGAAATAATTTGCTGTGTCATGCTGTCCCTGGTTTGTAAAAGTTGTTTTTTAATTGTTCTGTAAAAAGCTCAAGATCAGGATGCATAAATATCGATTTGAAAAAATGTTCCATCATGATGATACTTAATAAAAAACCTAAACACTCAGTTTGATGCACTCGTAAAAAGTCTGATTTCAGATGGGGCCGTAAAAAGTTCAAAATCAAGGCTTGTGCGATTTTGAAGAATGCAGCGTACT
>JAABTZ010000596.1 GCA_011389605.1 Desulfobacteraceae bacterium | reverse complement strand
AAGGAATTTGCCGAAAAGCACCCGGCGGCCGCGCCCATGCTGGCCAGCGAATCCGTGGATCCGGACGTGGAGCGCCTGCTGGAAGGCACCGCCTTTTTAACCGGCCATCTCCAGCATAAAATAGATGATGAACTGCCCGAGATTATTCACGGGCTCATGGACATTGTCTATCCCCATTATCTGAGGCCGGTGCCCAGTCTCTCGGTGGTCCGGTTTACCCCCAAATCTTCGCTTCTGGAAACCCTTCATGTCCCGGCCGGTACATTTTTGTCTTCAAAGAAAAAGGAAGGGATCAAATGCACCTTCCAGACCTGTTTTGATCTGGATGTGCATCCCCTGCGGGTGGTGTCCGCCAACACCCTGGTGCAGGAAAATACCCGCCGCATAACGGTCTCCATGTCTTTGAACCAGATATCCCTCAACCAGTGGAATGCAGACCAGTTCTCATTTTTTCTGGCCGGGGCCTATGCCAAGACATCAAGCCTGTATGCCTGTTTTACCAAATACCTGTCACGTATCACAATAAAAAGTCAGGACGGTTCAGACGACCATGTCCTGCGGGCGGCGGATTTTACCTGTCCGGGCCTTGAAATGGATCATTCCCTGTTTCCCTATCCGTCCCAGTCTTTTTCCGGGTTTTCCCTGCTTCAGGAATATTTTCTGTTCCCCCGGAAATTTTTATTCTTTGAAATCTCCGGTCTGCGCAACTGGCGGAACCGGCCGGATACGGGCAGTTTTGATCTGGTATTTGATTTTACTGAGCCGCCGCTTGAGCTGCCTGCTGTTTCGGCAGACAATTTTTCTTTGTTTTCCGTTCCGGTGATGAACAGCTTTCCTTTTGAGGCCGAGCCAGTGCTGGTGGACCATAAGCGGGAAAAAATCCGGGTCAGGCCTTCGTCAAGGACCGGAAGCGGATACCAGATCTACAGTGTCGACAAGGTCGTCGGGTATGTCCAGGGCAGTGTCGAGCCTATTGAATATTTTCCCATGGACCATTTTGCATTCGGCACAAGCAACCAGTCTTTTTACCGAGTGGTCCGACAGATTTCCCCCGTGACCAACCGCTACGAAGTCTATCTAAGTCTGGCCTATGCCAGGGAAAAAGATGAATTGAAACAGGAAACCCTGACCGTAGACCTGACCTGCACTAACGGGGCCATCCCTGAAAGCCTGATGCCGGGAGATATCTGCGAGCATACATCTAACTCCCCGGAACTGCTTAATTTTGCCAATATCACGGCGCCCACCGCCAGTGTGGAGCCTCCCCTGGAAGGAGACACCCTCTGGCGGATGCTCTCACACATGTCGTTGAACCTGCTGTCCTTGAAGGATGCAAAGAGTTTCAGAAAACTGCTTGAACTCTATATTTTCCCGGACAGCCGGGATAAAGGGACAGTGGCGGCAAATTTAAAACGGACAAAAGGAATTCTGGATTTCGGGATTACCAATGAAGACCGGTTGATCCGCGGCATGGCGGTCAGGGGGCAAACCATCGCCATTACGGTAAGCAAGGAAGCCTTTGCGTCAACCGGGGACGTGGTGGTCTTCGGTTCGATCATCGACGAATTTTTCAGCCGCTACAGCAGCATTAACAGTTTTACGCGGTTGAGGATCCATGAAAGCATATCAGGAGAAACCTTTGAATGGTTGCCGAGGGTGGGGAACACCTATCTGAAATAAAGACAAAACTGCTGGATGAAAGTGCGGCCTTCTCGTTTGTCCAGGCCATTCGGCTGCTGCTTCATGAGCTGTCAACCCCGGCGGACGTGAATGCCGGGACAGCAGACATGCAGCAGGTCCTGGAAAAGCAGATCCGGATCCGGCCCGAGCTTTCCCTGCGCTTCCCCGGCACCGACATCACGGATATCGAGAAGACCAGGATTGAACCGGAAAAGTATTTGATTACCGCTACATTCCTGGGGCTTTACGGGGCATCCTCTCCATTGCCCACATTTTATACGGAAGATCTGATCGATGAATGGAACGAAGAAAAGTCCATCAAACGGGAATTCTTAGATGTCATCAACTATACCCTGTATCCGATTTTTTTCAAAATCTGGAGCAAATACCGGCTCTTCTACAAGATCTGTGAGGAACAGGACAGTCGTGTCACCAACATGCTCTATTGTTTTTTGGGTCTTGAAAACGATCACCTCC
>JAABTZ010000595.1 GCA_011389605.1 Desulfobacteraceae bacterium | reverse complement strand
CATTTCAGTAAACAGGCGGGCGCTGATCCGGCGGCCAACCAGGGGGTCGTTGATATAGGCCTGGACAACGGCATCGTCATGGCTTAGATTTTCCGGAATCAGTTCATTGTCAAACATTAGCTGCGGCCACAGGCGGGACATCAGCCTGCCCAGGATGGCTTTTGGTTTGGGAATTTCAATTGCCGGGGCCAGTGCAGGCGATGATGCAATCACTCCATCAATTTTTTCACCGAATCTCTGCGCAAACCTCAGCGCCACAAGGCCACCAAGACTGTGGCCAAGAATCATAAGAGGCAGGGCCGGGTCCATTTTTTTCCGGCATTGCTCAACAATCTGTAAAAGATCTCCGAGCAGATGGTCAAACTTCTGGATATGGCCTCGCCGGCCTCCGCTCTGGCCGTGTCCCCGGTGGTCGTAGGCTGTAACACTGATTCCTTTTTCAGCCAGCTGCCGGGCCATTTGCAAATACCGTCCGGAATGTTCACAAAGGCCGTGGACGATTACCATCCGGGCCCTTTCTGTGGTTGAGGACGGAAACCGCCTGAAAAAAATCAGATTGCCGTCACGGGCCGAGATTGAGCCGGTGGGGGTTTCTTCGATGGTTGGCATTGGCTTTTCCTTTTGCTGAGATGCCGGAAAAACAGGCCGATAAATATCTTAAGGGGTCAATATGAATTAAATGCCCAGCTTGGACAGAAAAATGCAAATATCATTTACCGTATCCACAAGTCTGGGGTGTGATGTGCGAAATTCCCGGACCGATTCACGCATTCCATGGATTGAAGCTTCAATGAGACTGGGGTCCAGTTCATCCCGGGTGGCTTCATGGGCCGATGCCTTGGCGAATTTTTTGATGCTTTCCGCTCTTTGCGGGTCGATTTGAGCAATCCCGTTGATTTCGTCGTTTAACCGGTTGAGAAGTTCATAGTATTCCTGTTTTTTGTCCGGCGGGATGTTTTTGGAATCCTTGATTTTATTTTCCAGCTGTTCCAGTGTGTGCTTGAGCATGTTTTACCCTTTCTTTGAAGATGATGGCAGGGCAGAAGGGGCTTTCTAAGCTTGATGATGCCGTAAAAAGTCCAATATCTGCGTTATGTGCGATTCCTGAAGAATTTCACGTACGGCTATGTACGCTGCATTCTTGGCAATCGCGCAAGCCTTGATCTTGAACTTTTTACGGCCCCATCTGAAATCAGACCTTTTACGAGTGCATCAAGCTTATTGCCTCTGAATTTAGTATAACAGACACACTGACATTACATCAAGTTTAAAAACATTGTGGCATGCTGTTGCAAAGAAGTCATTATTGATGGAACCGTAATATTTTCACACCCCAGCCCTCTGGTTCTATCCTTTGTATTTTCCAACAATGGCAATACTGCATATATTCTGGAAAGGAAATCCCCCAAGGTTGTGAGTCATGCCCAGCTGCGGATTTTCCAGCTGCCGGTCTCCGGCCCTGCCGTGAAGCTGAAGATACATTTCATAGAGCATGCGCAGGCCCGAGGCCCCGATGGGATGGCCAAAGCACTTAAGTCCGCCGTCGATCTGGCATGGAACCTGGCCGTCACGGTCATATACTCCGTCCATGATGTCTTCAACCGCTTTTCCACGCTCGGAGATGTGCAGATCCTCGTAAGTGACAAGCTCGGTGATGGAAAAGCAGTCGTGTAATTCCATCATGCTGATCTCTTCCCTGGGATTTTCAACACCTGCCTCCTTGTAGGCCTGTGTGCTGCATTTAGAGGTGGTCATGAAATGATCCCCGTCCCAGTCGTTAAAACCAATTTCTTCCCCGCTGCTCAACGCAAGCTGCAGGGCCTTGACCGAG
This sequence comes from Desulfobacteraceae bacterium, assembly GCA_011389605.1. Lineage (GTDB taxonomy): Bacteria > Desulfobacterota > Desulfobacteria > Desulfobacterales > Desulfosalsimonadaceae > Desulfosalsimonas. The sequence goes on along the minus strand of JAABTZ010000595.1, from coordinate 341 downwards.
ACAAAATCTTTTTTGCCCATTTTCCCGGCTATTTCCGGGGTGGTTACAATTGCGCAGGCAGAGCCGTCACTAACCCCGCAGCAGTCAAACAACCCCAGTGGGTGGGCAATAATAGGGGCGGCCATTACCTGCTCATCGGTGACTTTTTTGCGCAGGTGTGCCTTGGGGTTCATGGACCCGTTTTCATGGCTTTTGGCAGATACATGGGCCATGGCTCGCTTTAGGTCCTTGTCTGTGATCCTGTATTTGGCCGCGTAAGCGCTTGCCAGCTGAGCAAAAGAGCCCGGGGCGGTCAGGTTCGGCCACCACTGCCACATCAGGGTTCCGGTATTGGAACCGCC
>JAABTZ010000594.1 GCA_011389605.1 Desulfobacteraceae bacterium | reverse complement strand
ATTTCACGTACGGCTAAGTACGCTGCATTCCTCGGGATTTTGCGCGCCTTGATCTTGAACTTTTTACAAAGCCGTCTAAAAGCGACTTTTTACGAGTGCATCAATTTATGCCAGCCGCATGGAATATGTCAAGGATTTTGACCCGATAGCCCGGTATAAGCCCAGGCTTGAAATGCTCGCAGCTTAATGCCGGGTGCGGCCTGCTTCCGGTCTTTTACTTGACACGCCCAAAAGCCGCATTCTATATCAGCACGAGTAACCATTTTATAAAAACGGAGGATTTATGATCGCTCTGGTGCAAAGAGTAAAGAGCGCCTCGGTGTGTGTTGACGGAAAACAGGTCAGTGCAATAGGCCCCGGCCTGCTGGTGCTCCTTGGGGTGGCAGATACTGATCAGGAGGCAGACATTTCATATGTGGCTGATAAAACAATCAACCTGCGCGTATTTTCAGATGATCACGGCAAAATGAACCTTTCATTGAAAGATTCCGGGGGCCAGATGCTGGTGGTATCCCAGTTTACACTGCTTGGAGACTGCCGCAAGGGGCGAAGGCCTTCTTTCGTGCATGCCGCAGCTCCTGAAAAAGCGGATGCTTTTTACCGGGAATTTATCAGGCATGTGCGCGGCAAGAGCATTGATGTCCAGACCGGGCAGTTTCAGGCAATGATGGATGTATCCCTTGTAAATGACGGGCCTGTGACCATAATCATCGAAAGTCCTACTCCGAAATCGCACAAGCCTTGATCTTGAACTTTTTACAAAGCCGTCTAAAAGCGACTTTTTACGAGTTTGTCATATAATTGATGACACCTGAAAAGTCCAATATCTGCGTTACGCCAGGAGCCTGTAATCCATGTTTAAAACAAGCATAAGATTTATTCGTTATCCCGCCGCCGTCGCTGTTGTTGTGATTATGCTTTTGTGCATACAAAACCAGTGTCTTGGATCAGCTGCGCGCTGGCAGGATGTGGCACAGATGATCGGCCCTGATGATGCAGTGGCTGTCTTTGATCCTCAGGGCGGGCTGATATATGAAAAAAACGCTGACAAGCCTCTGATTCCGGCCTCAACGCTCAAGCTGCTGACTGCCTTGTGCGCCCTTGAGCACCTTGGGGAAGATTACCGGTTTGTCACGGAATTTTATGTCAATGCCAAGGACGATCTTCTTATAAAAGGGTACGGCGACCCCCTTTTGATCAGTGAACAGGTGGCCGGAATCGGAGAAACTCTTGCAGGACGCATCAAGCAGGTCCGCCATTTGATTCTGGATGGAACCTGGTTTGACCCAGGTATTGATATCCCGGGTACCGGCGCACAGTCCCTGCAGCCTTATGATGCCCCGGTGGGGGCATTGTGTGTAAATTTCAACACCGTGTTTGTCAAAAGGAAAAACAATACCTGGACAAGCGCCGAGCCCCAGACCCCCCTGCTTCCGGCGGCAGTAAAACGCCTTAAACAAGCACGGGCAGATTCAGGCCGCCTGCTTCTCTCATCTCAAAACATGGAGAATCTCTTTTATGCCGGGCAATTGTTCGCCCATTTTTTAAATGAGCATGGAATCGAAATCAGTGGACAGATCCGTGCCGGGCGGGCTGATCGGCAAGCCCATCGGCTCATATACCGCCACCGGTCGCCTTTTGTGCTTACCGAAATAATATCCGGGCTCATGGCCTATTCCAATAATTTTACGGCCAATCAGATCCTGCTTGCTGTCGGGGCAGAGGTTTGCGGCCCTCCTGCAACTCTTCAAAAGGCAGTGCAGGTTCTGGATTCATATGCAAAAAACAGGCTTAAAATATCTCCCGGGCTGGTGGAGGGTTCAGGCATTTCCAGGAAAAACCGGATAAGCGCTAAAATGTTCGGGCCCCTTCTTTGCGCATTTGCCCCGTATCGTCATTTGCTGACAGAAGAAAACGGTATTTTTTACAAAACAGGCACTTTAAACGGTATTCAAAGCCGGGCGGGACTAATTGCACACAAAAAAGATTTATACGGGTTTGCCGTGCTGATAAACACACCGGGCAGGCTTGCAGAGCCTGTTGCGGCAAAAATAGCATCAACTATTCGAAACATGAACTAGTTTCAGATGGCATCGTAAAAGTCCAATATCTGCGTTACGCGCGATTTTTCAGAATTTCACGTACGGCTAAGTACGCTGCATTCTTCAAAATCGCGCAAGC
>JAABTZ010000593.1 GCA_011389605.1 Desulfobacteraceae bacterium | reverse complement strand
TTCGGCAGCATAGAGATCCTGCCCCAGAAGAACGCCGATACAGTCTTCGGCCGGAGGAAAAGTAACAGGCACTCCCAAATCAGGGGGCAGCCGATCCATGGCCTGGCAGCGGCCATAGCCGAGCAATACGGCATCCACCTGGGCAGCCATAGCCCGGACCCTCTCGGCAACTGCATCCCGTAGAATATCCGGCCGGGTGTGCAGGCCCCACTCCATAACCTCCAGATGCACGACTTCTGGTGCTTCAGCCAGCAGCGCCCGCACCTCGCGCTCGAGCACTTTGCAGCATATAACCGCGATGCTCACAGGATAGACCTCATTGGCTACAATAGGACCATGCTGTACCAGGCCGGGATAAGCTTGCCTTCCTTGTCGAACTCAACTGTGAAACCGAGGGATTCGACGGTTTTGCCGATATCAATGCCGTATGCGTCCATGGAGGGACGCGCAAGGTGCGGGTAGCGGCAGGGATCCGGATGGGCGCACTCCTCGCACGCCACGCAGAGCACCATGGCAAAGGAAAATGTGCGTCCGTACGACAGCATGGCTTCTTTTTCAATGGCCAGCGTCACATCCTGTGAGATTTTAGGGCCTTTGGACTGGATGAGAATCGCTGTCTGATACCGGGCAAATGCTTCCATGAACTGTTCCTGGGACAGGTCCAGACAGGGCGGACAGGTCCAGAAATTTCCCCACCGGCTGCAGCCGAAACGGCATTTCAGATGAGAGCGTGGATCAAAGACGATCTGATCTGTCGGCAGGATGCGGGCGGCGCTCGCTCCTAATTCGAGGGCTTTTTCCATCAGGGGGTCGTATGGGTTTTCTAACATGGTGTTTCCTTTCCTGAAATTCGATGAAAGCCGAAGCGCCAGGCAATTGGCTGCGGCAGCCTCGGTTACACCGTCAGTCGTTTGTAAACGGCTGGCAGCAGAGCTGGCAGCTGCTCGATCCGGCGCAGAATGATGCTGCCGCTCTGAGGGGAAATCCGTCGCAGGTAGTTCTCCCCCTGCTGGTCGGAGGTGATAATAAACGGGTGCACCCCCTTCCTCCGGGCTTCCTGAACCGCCTTCCGGGTATCGGCAATGGCGTAGTCCAGGTAGCCGTATTCCAGATCGTAGGGCCTTCCGTCGGTGAGAATGATCATCAGTTTTATAACGGCGGACACGGATTCCAGCTTGTAGAGACCGTGACGGATCACGGTGCCCATTCGGGTGAGCCCGGCCGGGTGCAGGTTGCCCAGACGGTGGCGGACTGTGTCATCATAGGCCTCCCCGAACTCCTTTATGCCAAACATGTCCACCCGGAACCGGCCCTCCGAACAGAATCCGTACACTGCAAAGGGATCCTGGAGCGCGTCCAATGCCTCGGCCATTAGAACCATGGCCTCTTTCTGAACGTCAATGACCCGGCGGCCGTCGATCTTTTCTTCAGTCGATGCGCTCAAATCAAGCAAAAAGAGCACCGCCACGTCACGGACCCGCTTATCCCGGCGGATGTAGATATTTTCGGACAAAAAACCGTCGGAATGCATGTCCGTGAAAGCCTCCACCAGAGCATCGATGTCCAAAGCGTCACCCATGGGCTGGGCCCGGTATTTCTTGAACCGTTCCGGCTTCAGCCGCATAAACTGCCGTCGTATCAGGCGGATGATGCCCTGGAGCCGATCGGAAACATCCGCCACAAAAGAGTTCGCATCATCGGGTACCGGCCTCTGGCGGACCAGACACCAGTCCATTTTGTAGTCGGACTGGTTGTCGTCCCACTCCTTGTACCAAAAGGTTTTTACGTTTTCTTCAAGGGCTTCCGGGTCCGGGGACCCCAGCAGCATTGTTTCAAGCATCTCCTCGAAAAGTTTCCACAGGGCGTCGTCTTCGCGTTTGCCGTCGGCCATCATGGAAGTCAGCAGCTTTTCCACCAGCTCCGGGGGAACTTCCTGGTGCTGCTCCTGGGCCTTTTGCTTGAGCCGGTCCAGAGTCGAGCGGGTCTCGCTCACCAGCTCCGGCAGCAGATCGCCCCACCATGCCAGGGGAACGGGAACGCCGGCGTCCAGGCGCTCCGGGTAGGTCCCCATCCTGGCACCTTCGGGAAACCGGTCAGCCATATCCCGGCAAAGCCCCGGAAGGGCGGCAAGCAGCCTGCGGTCGGCGGCGGTATGAACGGCCACGGGGTCAAAGTTAATGC
>JAABTZ010000592.1 GCA_011389605.1 Desulfobacteraceae bacterium | reverse complement strand
CTCCATTTTTTCGATTTTTTCCTGAAGTGATTCCACCTGTTTTTTCAGGTCGTTTAAGCTTTCTTCAGCGCATAATGCAGGGGGCATAAAAATGATGAATGCCGCCAGCGCCGCAAGCATTGCTGAAAAGCATAAAAAATTGGTTTTTTGCCACATATTGGCCTCCGCGCGTTAAAAGATGAATGGTGTGCATTCCAATCCGATGCATCATGTTACAGCAATGTTTGTGCCAGTTTTTTATTTCGAAATAACAGATTGATTAAATAGCTGATTTAAAAATTTTCATGGTGTTTTTTGAATAAAATGTTATTGTTTTATTAACATCTGTTAATTAACAGTTAGCAGTGGCGGGTAAACACGATTAGCAGGAAAAGTGCTCAATGAATATCGGGGACTACTGGAAAATCATTTTTGACACCCTCCACGACGGGTTGATTGTCGTGGACACCTCCGGCTGCATTGTTGCGATCAATCCCGCGGCCGAAGAGATTACCGGTTTTGCCGCAGAGGAGCTTCAGGGCCGCTCCTGCAGGATACTGAACTGCACGGGATGCAAGTTTGTGGGAAAGGGCAGCGGGGATAAGTGGTGCAGGCTGTTTGCCGTGGGCGGGGTGAGGGACAAGCAGTGCATGATCACCAAAAAAGACCGCCGGACCGTGCATATTCTAAAAAGCGCCAGGGTCCTGCGTGATGCCTCCGGGGAAATGATCGGTGCTGTGGAAACCCTTACTGATATTTCCCAGCTCGTGCGCCAGCAGGAGGAAATCAAAAACCTGAAACAGGCCTGTCAGCCCGGAAATTCTTTTTACGGAATCCAGGGCCAGGCCCCGGTGATGGTCAATCTCTATGGAATGATAGACAACGTGGCCCGCTCGGATGCACCGGTGATGATCACCGGGCAAAGCGGAACAGGCAAGGAAATGGTGGCCCGGGCGGTCCACCAGGCGGGCGCTCGCAGGGATAAACCCTTTATCAAGGTCAACTGCGCGGCCTTAAATGAAAGTCTTCTGGAAAGCGAGCTCTTCGGCCATGTCAAGGGGGCGTTTACCGGGGCGGATCGATCCCGGATCGGGCGGTTTGAAGCCGCCCACCAGGGAACCATTTTCCTTGACGAAATCGGCGATATTCCGCCTTCCACTCAGGTGAAGCTGCTTCGCGTGCTGGAGGAAAAAAAGATCGAGCGGGTGGGGGATCACAATCCGATATCCGTGGATGTGCGCATTGTCACGGCAACCAATAAAGATCTGGAAAACCTGGTCCGGCAGGGGATATTCCGGGAAGATCTGTATTTCCGGATCAACGTGTTTCCCATTCAATGCCCGCCCCTGGCCACGCATCCGGAGGATATCCCGCTTCTGGCAAGCCATTTTATCAGCGGCAACATGATCAATTCAGACAAGGATATCGGCGGCATAAGCCCGGCGGCCCTGGACCGGCTCATGGCTTATGACTGGCCTGGCAATGTCCGGGAATTGCGCAATACCATCGAGTATGCCTTTGTCCTGTGCCCGGGCGGGACAATTGATGAAATTCACCTGCCCGCCCGGGTCAGGAGTGTGACCCGGCCGCCTTCGGCCCCGCCGGCTGTCAATGGCGATGAGACTGGGCAGCGGGCGATCCTGGAACAGACCCTGCGGCAAACCGGCTGGAACCAGTCCGAAACCGCCCGGATTCTCGGCGTCAGCCGGGTGACGGTCTGGAAGCGAATCAGGAAATTCGGAATTGAGCGCCCCTGGGCAGCCGGTTTTCCATAGCGGCAGCAATGGCATGTCCTGTTTACAGCCCGCCTCCGCCTGGCCCGTCTTAGCCGGAATCTCTCGGTTTTTTCAGCTGATGAGTTCATTGACTGCACACTTTAGTTTGACCATGACGCCGCGCTTACCGGCGATGATCTCATTCTTTTCGTAAACAACCACCTGTTTCCCTATCTGGAAGGGTTTAAGTAGCGGGCCGCCAGCCCGGATACCATAGAATACAAGATCGGCGAGATCTGAAACAAATTTCCGATTAATTATCTATGGCTTCCTAAAAAATTGCTCCAAACTTCTGAGTTTTCGCAGGGCAGCCCTGGCAATAGGATTGCTCAGGCCCGACATATTACGGACCCATTACTCCATTACCTGAACATCAGGATCAACGGGTGCCATCTGA
>JAABTZ010000591.1 GCA_011389605.1 Desulfobacteraceae bacterium | reverse complement strand
AACATACGAACACGGCTTTGTGGGAGGTCGGCTACCAAGTGTTTAACCTCATCGTTCAGGCATCCAGTTTGGATATTTCCTACCGGGCCTTCATGCTTGAAGACCAACAAAAAAAAATCATTGAAGAAGCAGAAATAAAAAATCCGGTTTTCGCTTTTGCACATTTTTAGACGAAAAAAAACCTGAAGCCGGGATCCGATCATGTCTTTAGAAATGAAAAAGAAAGAAAAATCAATAAATACGATTCTTGATGCATCTTTTGCCCGCTTTGGTGAAAAAGTCGCTGTTGAGGACCACACCCGCGTATTGACCTATAGGGAACTGAATGCAAATGCAGAAAGCTTTGCCAGAAGCTTGGTGGCCTTGGGTCTGCAGCCCAGAAGTGTCGTGGGCATTTTTATGGATGGATCTATTGAATATGTCATAGCTGTGATCGGCACCCTGAAAGCGGGCATGATATTTATGCCTTTAAACTTGGCGTTTCCGGGTGGGCGGTTATGTTCCATACTTGAAAAAACAAGACCGGCGGTTCTGATACCGGCGCCGAATAATGAACATGATCTTCGGATCAAGCTTCAAAATTTTGATTCATCCATTATTTCAAAAGGCATTTTTGTACCCCCGTGTATTGAAGGCGACAAAACAAAAGAAGTCCATCACGGAAAATTTGAAAAACCTGATGCAGGTTTTCCTGACACAAGACAGCAGTTGCATGATGATCTGAACGATGCTTGTTATATAATCACAACTTCAGGATCAACGGGCGAACCCAAGGCGATACTGGGGAGTCAGAAGGGCCTGGCCCATTTTATAGAATGGGAAATAAACGAGTTTGGGTTTGATGAAAACGCAAGGGTGAGCCTGCTTTCTTCTGTAACTTTCGATGTAAGCCTCCGTGATATTTTTGCCCCCTTGGCGGCGGGAGGAACCATCTGTATTCCCGGAGAGGACACAATCCATGCCCCTGCAAAACTTTTCAACTGGATGCACGGCAGGAAAGTGACCGTTATCCACATTGTTCCAACCTTGTTTCGCATGCTGACAAGAGCAATTGCAGATGAGAAAAATATAACTGATGCCCTGTCAAATTTAAAGTATGTATTTTTAGCAGGGGAAGTGTTGCATGGCAATGATATCAAAAATTGGCGCCAGGTGGCTGGTAAACGGTCAAGAATTATAAATCTTTATGGCCCGTCCGAAACCACTTTGGCAAAGCTTTTTCATAGGGTTGATGATGAATCGATCGATTGTAGAGAAATTGTCCCAATTGGTGTGCCAATCCCGGATACTGAAGTTTTAATTATCAAAGATGGGATATCCTGCTCACCGGGTGAGCCGGGCGAAATCCACATAAAAACGCCATTTATGAGCAAAGGGTATTACAGGGACGAAGAACTGACAAGAACTCATTTTATCCCAAGCCCGCTTGGCAGTGATCAAAATGACATTGTCTACAAAACGGGCGACCAGGGGGTAATCTCCAAAGAGGGTATCGTTCGGTTTTTAGGAAGGCTTGATGGACAGATTAAGTTGCATGGCCGGCGTATTGAATTGGGTGAGATTGAAGCACGCCTGAGGCAACACAAAGATGTAAGGCAGGCGGCAGCTGATTTGCGGACGGATGCTTCGGGCAATCCCCGGATTATCGGTTATATAGTGCCGGAACAGGGCGCAATACTGGCCGTGGAAAATCTTCGCCGGTTCCTGCGAGAAAAACTGCCAGATTACATGTTGCCCCAGATGTTTGTGAATCTGGAAATCTTACCACTAACGCACAATGGCAAAATTGACAGGAAGGCTTTGCCTGATGCGGGCCCCGAGCGGCCGGTAATGGAAATCCCCTATGTTCCACCTGCAAATGAGCAGGAAAAAATTCTTTGCGATATTTGGCAGCAGGTATTGGGCTTAGACAGGGTCGGCACTCAGGATAGCTTTTTTGATCTTGGCGGCACATCAATCCAGGTTGTCATGCTGGTTGAAAAGATCCGGGCATTTCTGCAGGTGGACTTGCCGGTTGCAAAGGTATTCCAGTATCCGAACGTTTCTTTGTTGTCGGAATACCTTCAGGGGAAAAATCAAAACCGAACCGATTACGCGGGTCTGGAAAAAAGGGCCCAGCGGCGGCGCGCGGCAGCATCATCTAAAAAGCGCTAAGCAATGAAAGGTCATAGATAGTGCCGATAAATGAAAATGGGAG
>JAABTZ010000590.1 GCA_011389605.1 Desulfobacteraceae bacterium | reverse complement strand
CACCCTGGTTTTGGCCAATCCCCCGTTTGCCGGTAGCCTTGATTATGAATTCACCGCCAAAGATCTGTTGCAGATTATAAAAACCAAGAAGACCGAGTTGCTGTTTCTGGCGCTTTTCCTGCGTCTTTTGCAGACCGGTGGCAGGGCGGCGGTAATTGTACCGGACGGGGTGCTTTTTGGATCATCCAATGCTCATAAATCCCTTCGTAAAATTCTTGTGGAAGACCAGAAGCTCGATGCAATTATTTCAATGCCTTCAGGCGTTTTTAAGCCGTATGCCGGGGTATCCACGGCCATTCTCGTCTTTACCAAGACCAATTCAGGGGGAACCGATCATGTCTGGTTTTATGATATGAAGGCTGACGGTTTTTCCCTTGACGACAAGCGCACCCCGCAGCCTGATAAAAGCGACCTGCCCGATATCCTTTCTAGGTGGCAGAACCTGGAAGCCGAAGGACAGCGAAAGCGTACGGAGAAAAGCTTTCAGGTGCCCAAGGCGGAGATTGTCTCAAACGAATATGACCTTTCCATCAATCGTTACAAGGAAGTAGAGTATGAAGCAGTAGAGTATGATCCCCCCAAGGTAATTCTGGAGCGCCTCTGTTTAAAAACAAAGGGTTACAAAGAGTCTCAACATAAGGCAAGAAGTGCTTGCAGTCAAAACATTGCAAAATTGTTGGCAGAGTGATTGGGCAGGTTTTATGTTTTTCATATGGACCACGACCAATCAAACTGCATCAAAATACTAGTAGTGGATGACCATTTTTTCATGCGGGAGGCCGTTACCAAGCTTTTAAATGGCGAAGATGTCTTCGAGGTTTGTGCCCAGGCCTCCAGCGCTCTTGAAGCTGTTCAACTGGCAGAAAAACTCACTCCGGATATCATTGTGATGGATGTGTCAATGCCGGAAATGGATGGGATTGAGGCCACAGCCTTGATTCGTCAAAGTCAGCCCGATGCCAAAATTCTTGCTTTAAGTATGCATGACAATGAATTCATGAGGAACAGGATGTATGCTGCCGGTGCCGGCAAGACTGCTGGCGTAGTGATCCTCAAATTCGTGCCAGGCGATAAGCTTGGCAAGCCTGACCCAGCGATTGTCGCTTCTGAGCCGCCCGCCGAAAGGCAGATAGAAATTCTCAAACTTAAGCTGCTTCTGGTTGTCTCTATACATGTTTGGTCACGTTGCAGGTGCAAGGTTTTGAAGAGGTAGTCCCGAATTTGCTTGGATTTATATTTTGTACTATAGCATACTAACTCAATGAAATCAAACTGTTAATTTTATTCAGGAAGCCCTAGCTAAGAAAAGACAGAAATCCTTTTTGGCATTGCAAGAAGTTCGTATTTATAGGAATCCTGAGGGGCATTTCAGAAGACCATGAAAGGATTAAGAATACGCAATTGGTGATCGATCAGCAGCCCATCTTGCATATCCTCGGAATACAGAATCTCGCAGTTTCCTATAAGAGCGGCAGCTATGATCATAGAATCGTAAATGCTCAATCTGTACCGCTCAGCCACCAACAGCCCTCTCTCATGGGTTTCGAGAGTCAAAGGATCGGTTGGACACACTGAGCGAAGCAATTTTAAAGTCTCGTTTATTTCCTCCCATGACATGGACAGCTTTTGCCGGGCAACGTTGGCAAATTCGTTTAAGACCTGCACGCTGATCCGGCCCCCCGCATCCACTATTTCCTCGGCCCGATCAGCCTTGTCGGTATCTTCCGACAATAGATAAAGAAGAATATTTGTGTCAATAAACGGCCTAATGTCGGGCATTGGCATCTTCCCGATCAAATTTGAAATCCGCCGGCAATTTACCCCGGTACTTTCTTAGCCTGGCAAGAAGGGCATTTCTGTCAGGCTTTTTTCTTATCTGAAAAACTCTTTCATCTTCTATTACAACTTCAATATCGTCACCTTCATGCAACCCTAAAGCTTCAACCACTGAGGCAGGCAATCGAATAGCCAAGCTGTTACCCCATTTCGAAACTTGCATGTTAGCCCCTCCTGGATATACTTTTTTATAACGTATATTCACTTTCGAGACAAATGTCAAGATCATCAAACTCAATTCGTGCAAATGAAATATCCCCGAAAGGCTATGTCCCCAAGGCGTTTGCAACCGGTTACGGCCCCAGTTTTTCCGCATTGATCGCAGAGCTTTCCGGTGTAGCGGGCAACAATCTGGATATGGT
>JAABTZ010000589.1 GCA_011389605.1 Desulfobacteraceae bacterium | reverse complement strand
CCGAATATGAGACCATGACCCTGATGGGCTCCAACCTGGAGATTTTTGATCCGGAAATTGTTTCCGATTTTAATGAATTATGCGGCCACTACGGCATGGACACCATTTCCACCGGCGGAACCCTTGCCTGGGCCATGGAGGCTGGTGAAAAAGGACTTCTTTTAACGGAGCTTAAATTCGGCAGTCCTGAAGGAATTTCTGAAATAATTGCTGATATCGCCCTGCGCAAGGGGCTGGGAGATGATTTGGCCATGGGCAGTGCCGCTGCTTCAAAACAATACGGCGGCGAGGATTTTGCCATGCATGTAAAGGGCATGGAGCTTCCCGGTTATGATCCGAGAGGGTCCTTTGGCCAGGGGCTTTCCTATGCCACGGCCAACCGGGGTGGATGCCATTTGTCCTCCTACATGGTGGGCCTGGAGGTTATGCTTGGCATGGCCGAGCCTATGGCCGTGCGCTGGAAACCTTACATGGTCAAGTTTATGGAAGATGCCTTTTGCGCAATCAACTGCCTGCACGCCTGTTTGTTTACTTCCTTTGCGGTTTTTCTGGAGCCGCCTTTGATCCGTTTTTCACCCAATTTTGTAATCAAGCTTCTCAATCAGAATTTTTCCCGCCTGGCATTAAACTTAATTGATGTCAGCCTTTATCCCGAACTATGGCACTCCATTGTGGGCAGTCGTTATGTGCCGTACATGGGCATGCGCCAATTTTACAGAGCCGGGGAGCGGGTACATGTTCTGGAACGCTACATGAATACCCGTGAAGGCATTTCTAAAAAAGACGACACCCTGCCGCTTCGCCTGCTGACCGAGGGCCGAGCCTGCGATGCCGGTAAAAGCAAGGTTCCCCTGGACTCCATGCTGCGGAAATATTACCGGCTGCGGGGATATGATAAAAACGGGGTGCCCCGCAGGGAAACCCTTCTCCGGCTGGGCATTGAAGTCCGGCACTAGATCACATGTGGATTATCGGGACGGCATTACACGTTGAACCGGAAATTGATGATATCACCATCTGCCACCTCATAGGTTTTTCCTTCAAGGCGAAGGGTTGCGTTTTTTCTGGCCCCTGCCATGGAGCCTGCAGCCATAAGATCCTCGTAGGAGACCACTTCGGCCCGGATAAAGCCTTTTTGAATATCTGAATGAATCACCCCTGCTGCTTCCAGGGCAGGAGTGTTTTTGCGTATGGTCCAGGCGCGCACCTCGTCTTCGCCGACCGTGAAAAATGAAATCAGGCCAAGTATCTCATAGGATGCCCGGATTACCCTGTCGGTTGCTGATGCGGCAATGTTGAATTCTTCGAGCAGTTCGGCTGCATCTTCTGCCGGCATCTGGGCCAACTCGTGTTCCAGCTTGCCCCGGATGACCCGGCAGGTTTCTTTTGCAGCAATATCTTCCTTGTCCGGCAGTGCCTCGTCTTCGTCAGTGTTGTTAAAAAGAACAAGGGTCGGTTTGGCAGACATCAGGCCGTAGCCCCGCAGCAGCCTGGACCGGCTTATTTCAGGAAACATTCGCAGGGGAATTTCCTGTTCCAGGGCCTTTTCGCATTCTCTTAGCTGCTTTTGTTCCTCCTTGTCCACAGGGCGGCCTTTTTTGGATTCTGTTTCCATGCGCTCCAGGCGTTTTTTTACAACATTGAAATCTGTCTGCATAAGTTCCTGGTCCAGGAGCAGAAAGTCGTTTCCAGGATCAGGCGCCTCCATGCCGTAAGCTGCAAAGTTTCGCACAACGTGGATCAGGGCATCGGTGTCGCGCACTGCGCGCATAAGAGCATCATCTTCGCTCCCGGCTTTTTTCTGCTCGCCTTTTCCCGGCAGGAGGTATTCCACTTGGGCGTATATAGTTTTTTGGGGCCGGTACATGTCGCTTAAAATATCAATGCGCCCGTCGGGTACATGAATGGTTCCTATTCGGGTTTCCGTCCGGGCCCCGGGGCTGGAAAAATCCCGGGTCAGGGCTTCGAAAACCGTTGTTTTGCCCGAGCCGGCAAGGCCGATAATGCCAAGTTTCATTGGTGTTTTTCCTTTTTATGCTGCCATCAAGATTGATGCTTTCGTAAAAAGTCTGATTTCAGATGGGGCTGTAAAAAGTTCAAGATCAAGGCTTGCGCGATTTTGAAGAATGCAGCGTACTTAGCCGTACGTGAAATTCTGAAAAATCGCGCGTAACGCAGATATTGGACTTTTTACGGTTCCATCAA
>JAABTZ010000588.1 GCA_011389605.1 Desulfobacteraceae bacterium | reverse complement strand
GGAAGCTATAGCCGTAACTCTTGCCGATTACGGGGCCACATGTGTCCTGGTTAGCAGAAAGATAGATGCCCTGGAAGATGTAAGAAAAAAAATTGAGAAAAAGGGTGGAAAAGCACATGCCATCGCCTGTCATATGGGTTATCTGGATCAGATCGAAGACCTGTTTGAACAGATAAGGCACAGATACGGCAAACTCGACATTCTTGTAAACAACGCCGCCACTAATCCCTACTTGGGTGAAATGATAAATGCTCCGGAATCTGCATTCAACAAAACCTTTGAGGTCAACCTCAAGGGGCCTTTTTTTATGATCCAGTATGCTGCAAAACTCATGGAGAAAAGTGGCGGAGGGGCCATTGTAAATGTTGCTTCCATCAACGGCGTCATCCCGGCTCTGCTCCAGGGAATCTATTCCATGACCAAGGCAGCAATGATTTCCATGACCAAGGGGTATGCCAAGGAGCTTGCCGGAAAAAATATACGGGTCAATGCCCTGCTTCCAGGTTTTACCGAGACCAAGTTTTCTTCGGCCCTGATTGAAAACAAGGAGATTTATGAAACAGCCATTCAGCGAATTCCCATGAACCGACATGCCACGCCCGGGGAAATGGTCGGAGCGGTGCTCTACCTGGTATCAGATGCCGCTTCATATACCACCGGTGAAACCATAGCATGTGACGGCGGAGCGCTTGCCTGATTAACTCCATACAGAAAGAGGCGAAAAAACATGGATATCAAAGATAAAGTTGCAGTTGTTACCGGCGGGGCAAGCGGCATTGGCACAGCATTATGCCTGCGCTTTGCAAAAGAGGGTGCAAAGGCTGTGGTGGTAGCAGACATTGATCTTGCCGGGGCTCAGGAGGTTGCAGGCCAGATCGGGGGTCTGGCTGTCTTATGTGATGTGTCCAGCGAGCAGGATGTGGCCGATCTGGTGGAAAAGGCTGAAAGGCAGTGCGGTCCAATTGATCTGTTTTGTTCCAATGCAGGTATCATCACCCCCGGCGCCCTGGATGTATCCAATGAAAAATGGCAGCAGATCTGGGAGATCAATGTCATGGCCCACGTGTATGCCGGCAGGGCGGTTATACCCCGGATGATCTCCCGTGGCGGCGGCTATTTTGTGATCACTGCCTCGGCTGCAGGGCTTTTGTCCCAGATCGGATCAGCGCCTTATTCGGTGACCAAGCATGCTGCCGTTGGTCTGGCCGAAAACATCGCTATTACTTACGGCGATCAGGGCATACGGGTTTCGGCCATTTGCCCCCAGGCCGTGGAGACCAAAATGACCAGCCAGGGCGGAGGTGTGGCGGCTGTCAACGGCATGATCGGGGCCGACAAGGTTGCAGATGATACAATTCAGGCCCTGGCAGAGGAAAGATTTCTTGTGCTGCCACATCAGGAAGTGGCCACATACATGCAGCGCAAGGCTTCAGACTATGACCGCTGGTTAAAGGGCATGCGAAGGCTTCAGGCCAGGTTCATGGAAGAAAATCAATAGCATCATGGCTGCGGAATGGAGATTTTCCATTGGCAGGAAATTTCCTCCGGCAAATTTTCGGGCCTGGGTTCCGGCGGTGTATATATCCGCTGGACTGCAGCTTCCGGATTGATCTGTCTTAAAAATCCCCTGCGCAGGCGAAGCCCGGTCTGGCTGCAGTCATAGCAGTCCATGCCCCATTTACGGGCGGCCTTCTGGGCCGTGCAGTTGCGGGTTTGCATCAGCAGCTCACGCTCTGAAAGCCGTGTCAGATCAATGTCTTCAAATGCGCACCAGTGGGAGTGCTTTAAAAAGGCGGCAAGCCGGTCAAGGCCCTTTGCGGCCGGATCTATTGTTTTTTCCAATCTTTTGGCCTCATAGGAGCCAAAGGCTTCCGACAGCTGATGGAATTCTTCGGTATCGAGTTTTTCGGGGCATTGCTGCTTGATCCAGTCTTCCATAAGAAACCACATGTAGTTAAGGCTGTAGAGAAGTTCCTGCATTACATCGTGAACCTGCTGCTTGCTCCAGTCCTGGATTTGAAACATTTTATTCTCCTTTTTGATTTTGAATACAAGCGCCGGATGCGTCTTTACCGTTGCAATCCGTTTCGGGCTGGATTAGGTCTGTTTTGAATATCGCTCAGTTTAAGTTTGATGGCACCGTAAAAAGTCCAATATCTGCGTTACGCGCGATTTCTGAAGAATTTCACGTACGGCTAAGTACGCTGCATTCTTC
>JAABTZ010000587.1 GCA_011389605.1 Desulfobacteraceae bacterium | reverse complement strand
GACAGAACTCAGGTGTGGAAGATATATACGAAGACCAGCAATATGCAGGCCTTCTCGAAGAGGCCGGCCGGATTGGAAAGGCACTTGACAGCGGAGAGCTAAATGCTGTCTACCTGAACCGGAAAGCCACCGGCCAGAAAGTGGTTGTTCCCGGCCAGCAGATCACTGTGATCGTTCTCAGTCCGGATGTTTCCCGGGATCGTATCATGGATCTGCTCATTTAACCTGACCGTAAATCAAATCCGGCATTGTCCGCACGGCAAGTTTTTTGCCAGACACACGGAAAAAGGGGTTATGAAAGATATTTTCAAGGACATCATGAATATCGAAGGCGTTCACGGTGTAATTGTCCTATCCGGGGCCGGTCAGGTGATGCTCAGCCAGTTTTCTCCACCCTATGCTGATGAACAGTCGCGACTTGGCAGTATTGATTGGACAAATTTTATCGGTGAGCTTGCAGATATTGAAGAGGCTGAGTTTGTCTTTGACAGACGGCGGCTTTACACCCGAAAGACTGGCACCAATTTTTTTCTGGTGGCCCTTGACGATTTGGCACCGGTTTCCATGGTGCGGTTAAATTGCGAAATCCTGTTGCCCTCCCTGGATCGCCTGAAACCGGGCCGGAAATTAGGGAAGTTATTTAAAAAAAGAATTTTTTGACCAGACCGTCGTGAGCGTGATGGAGCTGCCGGCAGATTTTGCAGGCGGCGGCAAACTGCATTCCAAAAAAGGATGGGATAATGGAGACCGCAGAGAAACAGGCTGGTTTCGATTCTCGGCAAAAGGTGGCGGAAGCTTACGAAGCCCACGGTTTATATGAAGAAGCTATATCCGTGTACCGTGATATGCTTTCTTCATTTAAAGATCTGACAGAAGAAACCCGTGCGGAACTTCAAAAAAAGATCGATTCCCTGAGCCAGGAAGCAGAGGATCTTGAGCAGGAAGTGGCCAAGGAGCTTTCCACTGAAGATGTCTCGCATATCAAGTCGGGTCTCTCAATCGGGGAAAGCTCCCCTGAGATATACGACAGCGCCACGGCTTTCAAGGAACTGGGCCTTTATAAGGAGGCCTTAAAAGAGTATCAAAAACTTTTTGCAGCAAAATATCCGGCGGATAACTTTTGTGCCGATCTGCTGGAATGTTTTATTGCTATATATCCGCCCCCTGAAGTGCTCCAGCAAGTCGACGCCCTGGCCGATGAGCATAAGCTGGATGACAGAATTCGGGCCAGGTTGAAATATAATCTTGGGCTGGCCTTTGAGCAGCGTGATTATAAAGAACTGGCTGTTGACTGTTATAAATCCGTGCAAAGCATCGATCCGGTCTATCCCAAAATCAAGGAGAAACTGGCTTCAACAGAACCGGGCAAACGGTATGAATCCCGTTACGACTACCTGCTGCGCAATGATATCGTTACCACCGATCAGCTCCAAAAGTCCCTGGCCATGTCCAAGAAGCTCAAAAAAAGTGTTGAGCAGGTGTTAATGGAGCAGTTCAAAGTCAGCAAAGACGATATCGGCAAATCGCTTTCAGCTTTTTATCATTGCCCCTTTAAAACCTTTGATTCGAAAATGGAGGTTCCCTACGAGCTGCTGGCCAACCTGAAAAAACCTTTTTTGCTCCAGGATCTGTGGGTGCCTTTGAAATGGGAAATCGACCACATTGAAATCCTTCTTGATGATCCCAAGGACCTGCGCAAGCTAGATCATGCCAAGGCTTTGTTTAATACCAGCAAGTTCTCATTTTCAGTAGGCATCAAAGAAGATATTGAAGCCGTTATAAATCATTTTTTTGTGGAAAAAAAATCCGTAAAAGCCCAGAAAGATGCCCTTTCTGCCAGTAAGGAATTTGACGTGCTGCCGGAAATCGACTTTGAAGAAGAAGAAGAGGCAGAAGAGGATTTTGATGCCTATAACGAGGCTTCGGGCAAGATTGTCAGGCTGGTGGATCAGACCCTGATTACTGCATATCGCAGAAACGCTTCCGATATTCATGTTGAGCCTTCTCCGGTGACACGGCGCACCAAGGTTCGTTTCCGCATTGACGGGGTCTGTCAGGATTTTGTCGAAGTGCCCAATACTTTTGCCAACGCCCTGCTTTCGCGCATCAAAATCATGGCAGGACTCGATATTGCAGAAAGACGAATGCCCCAGGACGGGAAAATCAAGTTCCGGCGGCGCGGTATCCCTCAGTTTGAACTTCGGGTTGCAACACTGCCAA
>JAABTZ010000586.1 GCA_011389605.1 Desulfobacteraceae bacterium | reverse complement strand
TTTGAGCCTGTCAACCAGAATTCCGGGTTATTTGTTTATCCACGGCAGAGGGAATGCTGCCGGATAAATATCATACAAAAAAGTAAAAAAAAGTATTTTGTATAACAAAAATGTAAATCTATTTTGAAAAGATTGGTTTACCATATTTTTAAATTTTGAAGCTAACATGCTGATAATAACTTAAAAGCAAAGAAAATTTTGTCACTTTCAGAAATGGCACACTTCTGGCTATAGAGAATGGCATCTGGCTATTTAAATTTTTTACACAACATTATCAGGAGGAACAAAGAATGAAAAAAAGCGTGCTGTCGGTTTTAATGGTATTAATGCTGGTGTTGGCAGGATCGGTCGGGTTTGCAAAAACCTCTTACGCAGCAGATGTCAGTGCAGGGGCTGATTTAGTCTCTGCCTATGTGTGGCGGGGAATTACCTTTAATGACGGAATGGTGGCCCAGCCTTACCTGGACGTGACCTCCGGGGGCCTAGGCATCAATGTCTGGGGCAACATGGATATAGATGATTATGATGATACCCTGGACAGCGGGGAATTTTCCGAACTTGATCTGACCCTTTCCTATGGGTTTTCCATGGATCCTGTTGAGGTGAGTCTTGGATACATAGAATACTTGTTTCCCGCCGGGGGCGAAGGCACCCGGGAAGTGTTTCTGGGATTGTCCATGGATCTTGTGGCCGGCTTTTCCGCTGATATTACGGGATATTATGATTTTGATGAAGTAGATGATTATTATATCAATGCGGGTCTTGGATATGCATATGATTTTGACAACGGAGTATCCCTTGGCTTTGGTGCGGAAGCCGGCCTGGCCGGAGAGGATGCCAGCGCGGGCGAAGACGGCGGTCTTCACGAGTATCTGCTTTCCGTTGATTGTTCATATGCAGTCACCGAGGCAGTGGGAGTGAGCGCATTTCTGGCCTGGACGGACAATTTTGATGAAGATGTGCTGCCGGACCAGGACACAGACCTTTTCGGAGGTGTGGGTGTTTCAGTAAGCTTTTAAATGGTGTTTGTGCATTTCAAGATCGGGCAATGACCCCCAAAAAAGACCTGCTGTTCTGCAGCAGGGCTTTTTTATGATTAATTTGTTTGTCAGTGCTAAGTTTTTTTTGTTATTGATGTTATCGTAAGAAGCTCTCTATTCTGCGCCACGGCGATATTTTTGCAAAAAGCAGATCCGTAAGCTCCCTGGCTGATCGGCGGCACGGAAAAAGGGTTTCCCCGCTCCAGGAGCCTCATGGAGCCTCAATTTCCGCTCGGAAACCCACTTTTCCGCACCGCCGTCAGGGCAACGAGGTGCAATTTCGTAAGAGCGCAAAAAAACGATTTACTTGGAAGCCGTCAAATGTTGATGCACTCGTAAAAAGCCGGTTTTCAGATGGCGCCGTAAAAAGTTCAAGATCAAGGCTTGCGCGATTGTCGAAAAATGCAGCGTACTCAGCCGTACGTGAAATTTTGAGAAATCGCGCGTAACGCAGATATTGGACTTTTTAAGGTGCCATCAATGTAAGATAACTCAAAAAGAAAGGGATGCATATGAGCCAAATCGTGGCCATTTACGGCAGCCCCCGCAGGCATGGCAACACAGCCTCCCTGCTGGCCGAAGCCGTGGCCGGCGCCAAAGCAGGCGGTGCAAGTGTGGAGCAAATCGTTCTGCGGGATAAAAAGATATCGCCTTGCCTGGAGATATATGGATGCAGAAAATCAGGTGAATGCGCAATTCTGGATGACTTCCAGGAGGTTCGGGATGCCATTCTGGCAGCCGATGCCCTGATGCTGGCCACACCTGTTTTTTTTTACACGGTAAGCGCTCATGTTAAAGCACTTATGGATCGTTGCCAGTCTCTGTGGGTCAAAAAATACTGGATTGACAAGGCTGTGCCTGCCAGCATGGAAGCAAAGCGTCCTGTATTGTTCATTTCCGTAGGTGCTACACGCGGCAAACGCCTGTTTGACGGAATTTTATTGACCGTCAAATATTTTTTAGACACTCTTGATGCATTTTTGTGGGAATCCCTTCTCTACAGGGGACTGGACTTTAAAGGAGATGTTCTTAAATTCCCGGAGTACATGGACCAGGCCAGGGATGCCGGACGCAGGCTGGCAAAAACGATTTGCGCAGACCAATAATTGATGCACTCGTAAAAAGTCGCTTTTAGACGGCTTTGTAAAAAGTTCAAGATCAAGGCTTGCGCGATTTTGAAGAA